>CAYNIU010000052.1:0-14753 GCA_964397365.1 uncultured Methylomarinum sp.
GGCCACTGTTTTCCCCGTTGATTACCGTAGTCAATGTTTTTAAAATAGCTGTATCCGCAGGATTTTCTGTCACCGCTATTCGTTTAAAGCCAAACTGTTCCGCTTTCTGCCTGATTCTGTGGCTAATCACCACCAAAGGTACAAATAACACCAAAGCGGCAGATTGCTCATCCAGCATCCGCAGCAAGTTCTCTAAAGCTTCGCAGCTAGTTATTGTCACTGCCGCCAGATGGTTCTGTTTCAGTAAACCGGTCACAACGCTATTATCAGCTTCCGGTGTCACTCTTTTATAACTTTCCAGGTATTCAACCCGCGCACCCCGATAACGCAATGTTTCCGCCAACTTTTCCCGTCCTCCCTGACCGCGAACAATTAAACACCTTAACCCTTGCATATTTTGCAAAACCGGCATTTCCAGCAAGGCCTCACTATTGAAGCCCTGGTTCGGCAATAAATCGACTGTCAGTCCAATGTTTTGCAAGGCTTTTACGGTCGCCTTGCCGACAGCGGCAATATGCGAAAATCGAAAGGGGTCTATTTTGCCATTGTTCGCCTTGACTGCATAGTCTACCGCATTAACACTGACAAAAATCAACCAATGATAATCGTGCAGTATAGCCAGTTTTCGGTTAATCCCGTCATTGACTGGAAGCGCTTCAATTTCCAGCGTTGGAAACCGTACAGCATCGCCACCCTGTTGTCTGATTAAATCACATAATCGCCGAGCCTGATGTCGTGGTCGGGTTACCAGAATACGAGCGCCTTTAAAATTTACTGTCAAAAAAGCCTGCCCCTGTTTTTCGTCGTCCACCAGCAATCAATTTAATGACTTTCATACACAGCCTGCAAAATCTTCTCAGCGCCCTGCCTTAATAAATCATCGGCAATACTCATTCCAATTTGTTCAGCATCTTCCAGATCACCACGCTGTTCAGCGCGATAAAGCAACCTTCCATCCGGGCTTCCCACCAAACCGCGCATATGTAAACATCCAGATCTGATTTCTGCAAACCCGGCGATCGGCACTTGACAACCGCCATTCAGCCTTGCATTCATAGCTCGTTCAGCACGTATCCGAATACTGGTTTCCTCATCATGCAACACCTGTAAATAAGCATTGATTGCGACATCATCGGTGCGACATTCAATTCCAATCGCCCCCTGACCGATGGCCGGCAAACTGTCCGCAGGATCAAGCGATTGCGTAATACGGGTTGCCAGTCCCAAACGTTTTAATCCGGCAGAAGCCAGAATAATAGCATCATATTCACCAGCATCCAGTTTGTCCAACCGAGTATTGACATTGCCTCTTAAATTAACAATTTCAGCATCAGGAAAACGCGCCTTAATTTGACACTGTCTGCGTAAACTGCAAGTGCCGATTTTGGCATCGGGCGGCAAATCAGTTAACGATGAAAACCGCTTAGACACAAAAGCATCAGTCGGATCTTCTCGTTCAAGAATTACCGCCAGATGCAATCCTTGCGGAAATTCAACGGGTACATCTTTCATTGAATGCACAGCAATATCGGCTGTCTCTTCCAGCATCCCCTGTTCCAGTTCTTTTACGAACAATCCCTTCCCACCCACTTTAGCCAGAGGCGCATCTATTATTTTATCGCCGCGCGTCACCATTCGCACTAGCTCCGCTTTCACTTCTGGAAACGCCTTTTCCAGACGAGTCGCAACATGTTCTGCTTGCCACAGCGCCAAAGGGCTTTTTCTTGTGGCAATACGAATTACTTTTTTCGTCAAAACCGATCCTGAAAAAAATTATTAAAAAGTGGCTATTGTAAGCTTATTTGCATTGAAAATCCTTGACAAATTTATTATTTGGAATAAATCAAAGCAAATGAATGACCTTCACAATCAAGGAAAACAGTGGGAATACAGGTGTTCTGGTTAACCGCACGTTATGTGAAAAAACAGTGGGGATAAATGCTTGCGCATTCAAGGTGAATAATGACAGAAAGTAATATAACTACGCTGAATGTCACGTAGTCAGCAAAAAGCCGGAATTAACCATACTTATCGCTGTTCAAAATCAGACTGAGATAGCCTGGTCAAGATGTTGGCGGCAAGGATGCCGCCAGGAAGCAGTTTCCCTTAGAAATTATGGTATTTGTCTTTGACTTTTTTGAAACGCTCAACCGCTTCAATCATAAGCTCTTCAGCCGCTTCAATATTGCCTTTTTTATAAGCTGAACGCGCTTTCATCACTCTGTTAAGGGCTCTATCACGATCAGCCAGAACAACGCTGCTTTCAATTGTTTTAGCCGTTTGTTTGGTTTTTTTAAACAACGCCATAGTCTCTTTTTTGTCAGTGCCGTTTTGAACCGCTGCCAAAGCCGCTTCTGCCGCTGTAATTGTATCGACCAGTGATGCGGCAACCTCTTCCTGTGTCTGATTGGCAATTTTACCCGCCGGTTTTGCAATTGCAGAAGGAACTGCTGCAAGCATTGCGGAACTGACAAATAAAGCGATCACTAATTTTTTCAATGAAGTCATTAGAAATTTTACCTTGTGTATTAGTTATGATTCGTTTGTGTAACATAAAATATATGAAAGCGAATCATAGCATAGAGAACGGTAAAATATCTTAAAAAATAATAACTTATATTTTATAGGGTTATTGATTCAAATCCTGGCCGACTTTATTCTGGTTATCCGTCATCCGGGTTTCAAGCCTTTTCTGTTCATTTTCTTCAACCACCATTGAGTCACATATCCTCTAGGCATATAAAGACCGTTCTGAATATAAAATAATTTATATTCGCTATTAAGTGTTGCGTTAAACAACCGATGCGCCAGCAAAGTACCACAAAACAACAATTGATCTCCTGCCTTTATCTCATAGCTATCCTTGGGAAGAATATATTCCCGCTCGCCTGATTTGATTACAAACACCAGCATATCAAGGGACTGCTTTCTATCACGGGGGTCGGCCAACAAATCACCCAGACACACTTTTTTTCCGGCATCCAGCCATTTCATTACAGCGCTGCTTTTTTCCCAACCAAACTCCACGGAAATCAAGTGTGGCGTTTTATTGCCTATTTTAGTGCGCAACTCATTAATCACTGCCTCCATTTCCTCCATCCTTCCCGGTGTGTTTTCCAGCAAATACCGAAAAAAGGTTTTCAACAGAGGCGCAATCAACAAAAACAAAATCTTGCGTGCTGTTACCAAGGATGGCTGCATAATCATGTCAACCTTGGAAGCATTAAAAGCGACTGCATTATGATGTCGGTTCTGCCTGACAATAGTAAATAATTTGCGATTAAAATAACGGGCATTCAACAAAATTCCAAGATTATGTCCATCGTCATCAGTACCGGCGAGAATACCCGCCGCATCTTCAATCCCGGCTTTAGCCAATGTTTTAGCTGTAGTTCTACCGACTATATAGCGTGCTATGTGTTCTTCCTCTTTTGAATCATGCGGATCAATTACGGCCGTTTTAATACCGTATTTACTAAGCACACGATTAACCTCATGCCCCATTCGTCCATAGCCACAAATGACCCAGGTTCCCAATGGCGGATTCAGATAGCGAGTTAAATTAGCGCTACGGTCTCTTACCAGCCAGTTATTGAACGCATAAAACCCGGGATTGCGCATCGCTGCCGCCAGTACTTTGGCAAAGGTTTTAAACGGATCAACAATATGCACTTCGCCGCCCAGTGTCGCCAGGGTTTCCTCAAAGACTTCGACCTTGGACATGGTGATAATGCCGACATCGGGGTTAAGCGAACGCGCCAAAGCTGAAATTTTTAAATTCACCTCCTCATTATTGGTGATCGCGACAACAAACTTACAGTTTTCTCTTCTGACTCCAGCTTCCAGCAAGTGTTTGGGAACACTGGCGTCAGCACATAAACCCGGCATGGACACCGTATAATTACGAAGCTGTAGCGCTTTGATCCGCTCTTCACTGGAATCAATAATGACCGCAGACAAACCATAGTCGCTTAACCCCCGGGTCAGCACACTCCCGGTATCACCAAAACCACAAATAATAAAATACGAATCCGATATTTTGCTGACTCTTTTTGAAAATTTCCATTCTGCCAAAGCCCTGACAAAAAATGGATTTTGCATTAAATGAATAATACTGCCAATGGCATATAACCAAGTAATCACACTGACATAAAGACAGGCTATAGCCCAAAAACGCTGGGCATCGCTAAACCTTATTGGAATCTCACCAAAACCGGTTGTTGTCGCGGTATACGTCATAAAGTAAAACGCATGAAAAATGCTCATGTATTGAGCTTCGCCATCAATGCTTATTCCAGGTATAAACACCATCCCTAATATAGAAATGGAATAGACGACAATCAACGCTATTATCGGCGCTCGCATTTCACGCATGACGATAAATGAAACGCGACTTATATCTACTGATTCAGCCATGATCTTCGGAGATTATTTGCCCACTCACAATCATTACAATCGCGACATTAATGTTTCAGTTACCAGAATAATGGTCGAGATAATATTAGCCAGCAAAGCGCCACCTGTAAGCGAAACGATGCTGGACATCACTTCAGGCGTCAACCCGGTCTCAGTAATATGCACAACCACTGTCCAGTAAGTTGCCGCAGCGACTAATTGCAAATCGGCAACAAGACTGGTTGCCAGCAACAATGCTCCGGTTTGAGAACGATCCCCAAACTTTAGTATTGTGGCAATAAAATTAACAATGATAACAGCAAACAACTCAAAGACATCGTGATGAGCCGGGTTGTCCAACTCTCCTAAAAAAAAACCAAAATTCAAAGTCAAAGCGAAAACCACAAAAAAACCAAAGACGACCTTCTCAAAATTCATTGCACATTTTCTCCGGGAAAATTTTTTTAATATCAGCAAAAGCCAAATCACGACAGCAGAGTAATCAATATAGCTGGTATTTTCATGGTATTCACAGCTCTTCTGAACAGCTACCGAAACAGACTGAATAGTTTACCCCCCTGAATCTACAAATTCAGGTTAAAATATTAGACTGTATTTTAATCGAAATAGCGCTTTCATTTTTAATTACCATTAAAAATATAATTATTCAGCACCAGAAAACCGGCTATTGGTTTATCAGGGTACCGACATCCTTCTATCATCACCCGGTATAGATTAAGATGACTTAAAAACAAAAAACAGTAGCCTTAATATATTATTTATTGCTAATATACTGTTTTTTACTATCAGGAGACTTCCATGTCCGTTACCGCTATGGATCTAGTGGCTGCAGCCAAACACAATATTACCGAAATTACTGTCGACACGGCTAAAAACAAACTGCCAAATCTCATTGTCCTTGATGTCAGGGAAGCTGACGAATTTGCCGCCGGTTCCTTACCTGGCGCCATTAATATTCCCAGAGGCGTGCTGGAATTTAAAATCACCGCACACCCAGAATTTCAGGACAATCAGGATAAAGACATCCTTGTTTATTGCCAAAGCGGCGGACGTTCTGCTCTGGCAACGGATACACTTAAACAACTGGGTTACAACCATGCTGTCAGTATGGCTGGTGGCTTTAAGGCCTGGATTGATAGTGGCTATGACATTGCCTGAACAGGATTCCATCAGAATTGACAAGTGGTTGTGGGCTGCGCGTTTTTTTAAAACGCGCAAACTTGCCGCTGAAGCCGTTTCAGGAGGCAAAGTCCATGTTAACGGACAGCGTTGCAAACCATCCAAAGAGGTAAAAACCGGCGCCCGGCTCACAATTTCTAAAGATCAGTATAATTGGGACATTACTATAAAAGGCATCAACAAACATCGCCGCCCGGCCAGTGAAGCTGTTCTACTTTACGAAGAAGATGCACAAAGTATCGCCAAACGAAAACAACTGATTACTCAGTACAAACAACAGCAGGCGCTTTTAGATCACTCCGAACGAGAAAGAAAGCCCAACAAAAAACAACGCCGACAAATTCACCGTTTTAAACAAGGTTAGCGGCAAACCTTCTTGAATAAACTTAAGCCGGGAAAATCTCAGAATCCCCTTCATACACCTGAGAAACCACCCGGCTTATCCTCACTACACGGCTGTTTTTACTTTACAAGCGCTCATTTTTTCTTACAATAGAGCTACGGCCTACACCCAGCCCAATTCAGTGTTTTTACTGACCCAACCACCTTCCAACTCTAACAGAACAGAAGGTTAGGAACTGATTGTATGCCGAAAAAAATTCTAGTCATTGATGACGATATAACTCATACGGTAAAGCTGGCGCAAACATTAAAAGAAAATGCCTACTCCGTTACTTTTAGCCATCCGAAAAACCCGGTTTACCCATTGCTGGACATTGATAAACCGGATCTTGTTGTGTTGGACATCATTTGTTCACACACCTGCGGTCTCAGCGAATACCTGAGCTATAATACAATCCCGTTCATTTTTACCTGTAACGGCGACGGCAATGGGCATATCGAAAAAGCTTATCAACAAGGCGCATCAAACTTGCTGCTTAAACCCATTAACGCTCAGCAACTCATAATAGAAATCGAGACAGCTTTACATTGGCACTGGGAAAAACAGCAGCTCAACCGACGCAAGGAGAATATTGATAAAACGATTAATAACAATCGCAAGATCAGCGTAGCCATTGGCATAGTCATGGAGCGTTACCAAATTAAAGGCCCGGATGCCTTTGAAATCCTGCGCAGTTCCGCACGCAACAAACAACACAGAATCGTAGATATTGCAGAAAAAATTATCGACGCCCATGAAAGGCCATTACCCAATATTTATGCTGAAAAACCGTCCCGTCAAAACGATAACAACGCAAGCAACCTGTTAACCCTAGAGCATTTTTTAAATGACATTCAACTGCTGATAGACTAAGCCAATAGCGATAAATCACCCCCCCATCAAACAGAGAAACTTTCTCCACAGCCACAAGTAGCGGTTACATTAGGATTATTAAATTTAAAGGCTTCATTAATCCCTTCTTTGGCATAGTCAAGTTCTATACCATTCAGCATATCCAAATCACTGTTTTTCACAATCACTTTAACACCAAACTGCTCAAATACAGACTCATCTTCAGCCAATTGATCCGCATAATCCAATACGTAGGCAAAGCCGGAACAACCCGAGCGCTTCACCCCAAGCTTCAGTCCCAGACCTGAACCCCGTTGTTGTAATTGTTTTTGAATTTGCTTTGCTGCATTCTCAGTTAATGTAATAGCCATAATATTTTTGTCAATTTCCTAACGTTTTAACAGTTTTTTTAAAACCAAAATAAATTCATCAACATCCTGTTTTGAATTCGACTTTCCCAAGCTAATTCGAATAGCGCCCTTTGCCAGCTCCGGTTCAACCCCCATTGCTGCCAAAACAGGACTAACACGCCCACCACCTGAAGCACAGGCCGAACCGCTGGATACTGCAATATTATTTTTATCCAGTTGCATTAACAACATTTCGCCATCAACACCCTTTAACGCCATCTGTATCGTATTAGGCAATCTTTTTGCGTCCTGTGCAAAAATCACCAGACCGGAAAATTTCAACAATTCTTTCTCAAGATATTGTGTCAATTCAAGCTGTTGCTGTTGCCGTTGCGTTAATTCGGTTTTTACCAATTCTGCCGCCTTGCCAAAACCGACAATAGCAGCCACATTTTCGGTACCGGCGCGACAGCCATTTTCCTGCCCACCGCCCAGCAATTGTGGCCGTATTTCAAAACCTTTTTCAAACACCAATGCGCCACAACCTTTGGGTCCATAGATCTTATGACTGGATAATGACATCAACTGTACGCCCAGCTCAGAAAAAGTAAACGCTATTTTCCCCAATGCCTGCACAGCATCAGTATGAACAATAACACCACACTGTTTCAATAACCGGGAAAACCGGGAAACATCCTGAATAACGCCGGTTTCATTATTGGCCAGCATTATTGATACAAAATCATTTTTTTTCAATTCAAGCGACTTTACCTGCTCTGCTGCAAGCAAACCCTTTTCATCAACATCAAGTACGGTTAATTGTTTAAAACTTGCTCGTTTAGCGATAACAGCGTCAATAACGGAAGGATGTTCAATAGCCGAAACAACAACCGCAGATTCAGCGGAAGGAATATGAGCTAAAGCCAGATTGTTGGCTTCCGTGCCGCCACTGGTAAAAACAATTTGCGTCGGAGAGACCTCAACTAATGCCGCAAGTTGCTCTCGTGCTATTTCGATAGCGCTACGCGCCATTCTGCCCAAACGATATAAACTGGATGGATTACCATAAAAATCTTGCAGATAAGGCAACATCGCCTCCAGTACCCTCTCATCAACGGGGGTTGTGGCATTATGATCAAAATAAATCATTTAACTTTACCCCCATTGTTCGCCGCGCCATAGAAATAAAATAAATACAGCTTATCCAGACCTAATATTTTGTCTTTCCTGAAAACTGTCGTTTCATGATCATATCAAGCTGATATTTTTTCCTGCATACTTTGAATTTCAATGACTTTCTCCAGCGCTTGGTCTTGCCGGTTTGCAACATCGGAAACCTCATCTTTTTCCAATAATGAACCAAGACTTATCCCGCTTAAATATTCGCGAATCTGTTCACTCAATCCCATCCACAAATCATGTGTCAGACAAGGCTGATTATTCTGGCAGTTTCCCTTGCCGCCGCATTTTGTCGAGTCAACCTGTTCGTCAACAGCAACAATAATATCGGCAATATTAATATCGGCAGCATCCCGGCTTAATTTATAACCACCGCCCGGCCCTCTAACACCTTTTACCATACCGGCTTTGCGTAATCGCGCAAATAACTGCTCCAGATAAGATAAAGAAATGGTTTGTCTTGTTGCGATATCAGTCAAGGTAACCGGTCTGGCTTGACTATGAAACGCCAGATCCAACATTGCTGTAACTGCATACCGACCTTTTGTCGTTAGTCGCACTGTTAACCCTTATAAACCTATTGAAAGTAAGGACACTATAATAAAACCCAGTAAATTGGTCAACTATTATCCATCAACAATCTTTTTACCGGTTTTATTTCTTATTTGTTATCCTTGATCTGACAATCGTTTAATTCAGGAATAGGACGCTCTTTATATTCGATACCCGCTTCATTCAACACTTTTTTCATGCCTTCCAGTTGCTTATCCATTTGATGAATATGATCCAACATATGATTAATCGCATGGGCGACCGGATCAGGCATATCTGCGGTAGCGCCATAAGCATCAAACCCCATTTTCTGAGCAATGGCATCCCGGTCAGCAGTCTTTTTGTTATTCTTAGAATCAATAATATGAGCAGGAATACCCACTACCGTCACCCCGGCAGGAACAGGCTTTACCACAACCGAATTTGAACCGACTCTGGCGCCTTCCCCAATTTCAATAGGCCCCAACACTTTTGCCCCGGCTCCAATGACAACACTATTACATAATGTAGGATGACGTTTTCCTTTATTCCAGGAAGTCCCGCCCAAAGTCACACCATGATAGAGAGTGCAATCATCACCAATAACAGCCGTCTCTCCGATTACCACTCCCATACCATGATCAATAAAAAAGCGACGGCCAATAGTAGCGCCTGGATGAATTTCAATCCCGGTCAACCATCTGCCGATATGTGAGCTAAATCGTCCCAACCAACGCAAACCGCGCACCCAGAAAAAATGACTCAGCCGATGAATCAGCATGGCATGAAAACCGGGATAAGACGTTATTACTTCAAAAACAGTCTGTGCAGCCGGATCACGCTCAAAAACACAATTAATTTCTTCTTTTATTCGATCAAACATATACACTATCGTTTATTATGATTCTGTGAAAACCGGAGTATTCCTCTAAGAATATCCAACTCTTTGGCATCCAATTGAACACGGTTAAAAATACGTCGCAAACGGCGCATGATTGATTGTGATTTATCGACGTGCAAAAAACCGATATCATCCATCGTTTGGTATAAATGTTGATAGAATGACTCCATTTGTTCCGCTGTTGCCAGAGGTTCTTTTCCTTTATCGCCAACCTGCCGAGCTTGACGATAACCCGATGCGACAAATAATTCATAGCAAACCACTTGTACCGCCGCAGCAACATTTAATGAACTAAAGTCAGGATTACAAGGAATTCTCAACAAATACTGACAACAATCCAACTCATGATTTTTCAATCCTGAGTTTTCACGACCAAAGACAATGGCAATTCTGGCGCCCTCACTTCCTGAACTGACAAACTTTTCCGCACATTCCCTGACAGTTAATTCTGGCCAACTGATAGCTCTGTCCCGTGCACTGGCTCCGATAACAATATGACAGTCCGCTATCGCCTCATTCAAAGTATCACACATGGTAAGATTGCTTAATATATCACAGGCGCCAGCAGCACGCGCCGTGGCATCAGCGCTGGGGAAAACCTTGGGCGCAACCAGATACAGATCATTCATTCTCATGTTTTTCATCGCCCGGGCTACGGCACCAATATTGCCGGGGTGCGATGTTTCGACCAGTATAATTCTGAAATTTGATAGCACCGGTTCATCCCATAAATCAAAAAACCGATAATTCTAACAAAAGATTTGTTATGCTATAGGGTTTTCTGTGATCTTTAAAAAAAATTAATCTATGCACCCAATGCTTAATATTGCTATCAGAGCAGCAAGAAATGCCGGCGACCTGATTCTGCGTTCAAGTGAAAATGTCGGTCAGCTGACCATCAATCACAAAAGCCGACATGATTTTGTTTCTGAAGTGGACTACCAGGCCGAGCAGGAAATCATCAACAATATTCGCACCGCATACCCGGATCATGCCATCCTTGCCGAAGAAAGCGGCGAGCATCAAGGCAATGACTATTTATGGGTCATTGACCCGTTAGACGGCACCACCAATTTTCTACATGGATTACCACAATATGCTGTTTCCATTGCTTTAAAAGTCAAAGGAAAAATTGAACTTGGCGTGGTCTATGATCCCACCCGAGATGAATTATTCACCGCCGAACGCGGCGGCGGCGCCATGCTGAACAATCGCCGGATACGGGTCGGTAAACAAACCAACCTTCAGGACGCTTTATTAGGCACAGGCTTCCCTTTTAAGACAGATGAACATTTAGATGCCTATCTGGCCATGTTCCGTCCTTTATGCGTTAAAACCTCCGGTATCAGAAGAGCCGGCGCCGCCGCTCTGGACTTGGCCTATGTCGCCTGTGGCCGACTGGATGGATTCTGGGAAATTGGCTTACAGGAGTGGGATATGGCCGCGGGTATTTTATTAATCCAGGAAGCCGGCGGCGTAGTGACCGATTTTTCATTCAACGGTCAATATCTGCAATCCGGCAATGTCCTGACCGGCAACCCCAAAATGCATCAGTTAATGTATCAGACTATTGAAGCGCATATCCCGGAAAAGCTGAAATGACCCTGAAACACTCAGGACCGTAAATCCTGTGACCACCTTACTGAATACATCAACAGATTCTGACAACACCGAAAAAAGCCATATAGCCTCCCTGTACAACCCGAGATTTTCTCAAAAGCCCCCTCTGCCAGACTTTATCGACGTTCGGGGGTTCGTGTCTCCAGGAAATACCGCTTCCTTATAACATTACAGGATATTTGAACAAGCAATACTTTACTTAATACACTGGCTTTGAGACCATATTATTCTGTTCAGAAAAAGTTATTATTTGTGAGGTCTGTGCTCGCTTGAAGTCACTCATACCAAGGTCAGTGATAACCCGATTAAGCCATTATCGTGTATACCAATATCAAACTGTTTATTATTGTTTTTATCTGTTTGCTGCTGGCAGGCTGCAAGGCAGCGCCTGTTTATAATGTCCAGAATAAAGAATTCACTGCCGCGTCACATATCAGTTTATATCAAATCGGAAAGGCTATTCTCAAAGGCTGTAAGAGAGCCGGCTGGCAAGCCAGATTAATAACCCCGGGAAAAATCCTAGCCAGTTACGGTATTAAAAAGAACAAGTTTCAGGCTATGGTGGATATTGATTACAATCGTCATGCCTACAACATCAGCTACCGAAGCAGCAAAAACTTAAAATACAAGATTCGCACCACTTCACAGCAATCGCCATCCAGCAATTTGTTGACTGAATACAACCCGTTTACAGATACAGATAAAAAACAGGGCAATGCAAATCTACCTCAGGCGACGATTCATAAAATTTATAATCAATGGGTCAGCCAGCTGGAAGACCAGATAAACCTGAGTCTACTGCAATTAACAACGGCTTCCGGTTCCAACAGAACCCTACGGGGAAGCGTCGCATCACCAGCCACCCTCTCTGAGTGTCATGATACACCACTAAAATTACTGAACGGTCAAGCCAGCGTAGTCCGCAGTTCCGTTAATTTGCGCCAGGGCGCCAGCACCCGCTGTGCTGTTGTCGGCAGTGTAAAACGTCAAGAAACATTTGATTTGTTGGGACAAAAAGGGAATTGGTATCAAATTCGTAATGCCCAAAATAAAATAGCCTGGATTTATGCCCCTTTGGTCAAGCGTTTACCTCAGAATCAGAAAATACCGAACACACAAAACGCCCGACTTCAATCACCTCCGCCACCACCGGCTATACCCAAGAAAAAAATATCCATTGCCGTAATCGAGTTCAAAACTCTGAATAAAGAAGCTCAGGATATTGCTTTGGGCGAATTGATTTCAGAAACCTTTACCAGCTCTCTGGTAAATTCCAGCGCCTTTAAAATTATCGAACGCGAGCAACTGGATAAGGTAATTAAGGAAATGGAAATGAATCAGACCGGTTTTATTGAGACGACAGATGCAGTGGAGATAGGCAAAATGTTACATGCCGACGCCATTATTACAGGTAGTGTCGCCCTGTTGGCCGGACAAATTCAGCTCAATGCCCGCATCATAGATATTGAAAGCGCCTATGTCATCAGTGCGGAAAGCAGAACCAGTCGATACAGTCTACAAAAAATTAAAACCCTGGTCGATGAAATTGTCTACAAGCTGTCAAGCGGTTTGCAACGGACACGATAAGAATCACGCATATTCCCAAGCCCAGAAATTAAAACGGCTCACCCCTGACAAGCGCGACTGAACAATTGCGTCAATAATGGCTCCAGATACTGACGAACACCTTCATTGATCGTCACTTGCATATCCATGCCGGGTTTTTTAAACTCGCGGCTCACCGTTGCCAAAATCAAACCTGTCTGTAAATCCCTTAATTCCAATAATATTTCACCATATAGGGTTTTCATATGGGTTTTAACTGCCTTAATCGGAATTTCACGCCCCCGAAAAAACATTTTCAACAAATATTTAGCATCACTTCGACGCCCCATTTTCTGGTAGAAAGAAGGGCTGGCTGTACGAATTTTTCTAAATAATGGAGAATGGTTTTGGGATTCAATTTCGACCAAGTCCAGGCGATATTTTTTTACCTGGTTCTGCAACAAAGCAAACAATCCCGGATTATTACTGCTATGGCGAGGTTTTGCATGAAGTGGAACAAACATCAGCTGGTTTAAAAGCAGAATTCTACCCGGAGCCAGACAAGCGTGCTGAGTAGTGATTGCTGGTGATTGTCTGGCCATTATCGAAGTACCGGGTTGCAAATCAACACTCACCTGCTTCCATTGACCGGGTAGCAGTTTGATTTTTTGTTTTTTAGGCTCATAACCCGAAGCTTTAACCATAACGACCGCTTCATTATCCGACAATCCGCCGATATTTAATACACCGTTCTGATTGGTGATGCCTCTGAATATATTGTTAACAACAACCTCCGCTTCAGGAATATTTGTGACAATCTGTAAATATTTGTCCCGCTCAACAGGTGGAAGCAGAGGTGGAGGTGGAGGTGGAGGTGGAGGGGGTTTGGTAATAGATTGCTGAGCGCTTGATCGAAATACAAATTCACCGGTCAATGAAGATGACTCCCAGGGAATTTGTCTTCCGTCCGTATCTTTACGAACATTATTGCGCACCCGTTTGAAAGTCTGTTCTATCGTCAATCCAGGCTGTTGTAATGCCTCCAGTAGATATTTGGTATACAAGCCGTTTTTGCCACTGCCATCGGCGGCAACCGAACCGGGTGAAGTAGCATAGGCAATCAATGATCCTACAGGACCATCCATTCTAGCCAACCCTTGTTCTGCGCTGCGAAAACTTCTGGCAAATGGATTATTTCGACAGGCATCCAGAATCAGGATATTGACTGGATTGCCAGCGGTCTCCATCTTACGCAAAACCGAGCTGGCATCAATACTTTCATCTTCAACCTCATCAGCGGAAGTGACATCAGCTGATATAGGCACCAGAAAATTTTTGCCTTTAATCTGAATACCATGACCAGCATAATAAAACAGACCGACATCACTTTTTTTAAGTTTCTCCCCAAATTTCCGAATCACCTGACGCATTTGCTTGCGATCCAGATCAGTGTGAATAAAAACATTAAACCCCAATTCTTTGAGGGTTTCCGCCATATCGGTAGCATCGTTAACAGGATTGGTCAGTGGTGAAAACGAATAATTACTGTTACCTATCACCAGAGCAATCCGGGTCTCAGCATGCGCCCAAGCCGACAACAGAGCGCTTAATAATAAAAGAATTAATGGGGTCAAGTCTTTCATTTTACAATTTACAAAAATGAATCAGATTGTTTGCTTGCCAAGATCATTACACAACTTTGCAAACCATTAGCATAGCAAAATTTTTACGTAACCGAGATAGTGACGTGGTCTAATGGATTTGTACACCCCAGTTAAGGATAATGATCTTAACTGAG
>CAYNIU010000053.1:0-14677 GCA_964397365.1 uncultured Methylomarinum sp.
TCTGTTCCGGGGATATTTTTATCACTGCCACAGGTATTTCCTCCACATTATCCGGCCATTAGAAACAAGGAATTATTCAGATTGTTTCCTGGAATTGATCGTTGCAGCCATGTTTTCGACCCATGGCAAAACTCTTGCACTTTAACGTATCTGTAATATACGTTTCAAGTCATCATTTATGAGGATATCTATCAGTTTTAATGATATTATCGACTTCTAATGCTTTAGTGTCATTATGAGCTGTTTTGTACAATAAACCCAAGTAAAATTATCAGGTATTTACTTTGAACCCAAATCATTTACTTACTTTTGCCGTTGTTGCCCACTTAAAAAGTATCACCAAGGCGGCACAATATTTACATCTTGGGCAACCGGCAGTATCAGGTCAATTAAAAATCTTACAAAATGACGTAGGTGAACCGCTCTATGAACGCAAAGGTCACCAAATTGAACTCACTCCAGCTGGTGCCGGTTTACTGGAATATGCCAATAAACTGAATAACGACTTTAATCAAGCTCTAGAATACATCCGCAGTTTAAAACATGTCAGCGCCGGAAGCTTACGAATAGGTGCCACTATGACCATGACCAGCTATTTCTTGCCGCAGTATGTAGTACAACTGCAAACGGAACATCCTGGAGTACAGATTTATATGGAGACCGGTGATACCCGGAAAATTGTTCGTAAAATGCAAGATTACGACCTGGGGTTTGTTGAAGGCCCTGTCAATATTGAAGAATTACCCGTTAATTATGAAATAATTCCCTGGCAGACCGATGAAATCGTACTGATTTTACCAGAAACCCATCCTTTGTGTAGTCGTTATCCCGATGCAGTGCCACTATCAGTCTTTGCCGAGCATCAGGTTATCTGGCGCGAACCAGGTTCTGGCGCTCAGCAAGCCGTTGAAAATGCATTGGCAAAAGCCAATATTTCGGTACCAATTAATATTGAAGTAACCGGCGTAACTGGCGTAAAAGAATCCGTTCGGGCCGGACTAGGCATTGGTTTTGCTTCGCTCACGACCTTACATGAAGAAAATAATGGATTGGTCATCAAACGTATTGATCCTCCTAACGGTTTATTTTGGCAATTAAATATTATTGCCCCTAAAGATGTCATCCAGTCCCGGGTGGCAAAGGCCTTTTTGGCGCTGTGTCGTTCTGTAAAATAGGTTAGTTATGAAAATATTACTGCTTACATTTCTACTGGTGTTTTTTCCGTTATCACAAGCGGCCTCCCCTCTTTCCGTTCAACAAATTGCGCCCGGTCTTTATGTCCATTTTGGCAAGCAGCAGTTTCCTAATCAGAAAAATCACGGCGCTATTGCTAATATTGGCTTTATTGTCGGCGATAACTGCGTGGCTGTTATTGATACCGGCGGTAATCCACAGGAAGGTGAATCACTGAAACAGGCCATCCATAAAACCACAGACAAACCAATTTGTTACGTTATCAATACTCATGTACATCCCGATCATATTTATGGCAATTCAGCTTTTAAAGCTCGGAACGTACATTTTATCGGACATCACAAGTTAGCCCGGGCTATGGCTGTGCGCGGTAATTACTATATTGATAAGGCGATTAATCAGCTGGATATAACATTATCAGCAAATAATATTATTCCGCCAGACATGCTGGTAAAAAAACATATGACCATCAACATCGGTAACCGGGAACTGGTTTTGACTGCCCATCCAACAGCACATACCGATAACGACCTTACCATCTACGATAAAAAAACCGATACTTTATGGCTGTCTGACCTGTTGTTTATTAAACGTCTGCCTACGCTCGATGGCAGTCTCAAAGGCTGGTTGAGCGAAATCAAACGCCTGGAAAAACATCCCTACCGTAATGTCATTCCGGGACACGGCTCACTGGTGACTGATTGGCCGGCTGCCATACAGCCTGAAAAGGTGTATTTAACGATGTTGCTGACAGAAATCAGAGCGATGATTCGACAAGGAAAATATCTTGAGGATGCGGTTAAAACCGTTGGTCTGTCAGCCCAAAAAGAATGGCCGCTATTTGATCAGTATCATCGTAAAAATGTAACCAGCGCTTTTGCCGAGTTGGAATGGGAGGATTAAGCCAGCTATCCAGCCAATCGGACTGGCGCCATTTACAGTACGGTTTTTGCCAATTCGTCAATCTGCTTGACCAATGTCTGATATTCAGCTGAATCAAACTGGGCATAATTCAGGTTTTTAAACAATCCGGTCAATCGAGTAAAATATTCCCTGACCTGATTCTGATCGCTGAATTGATAATCGGCATTAACCCATTTAACCATACGATTGAAGTTTTCCCGCTGCCTTTCTATGGGAACAGCCACATCAACTTCATCAAAAGCATCCTGCTGCAAATACACCATATCAACAAACAGCGCTTCCTGATAAACAATGTAATCCGCCAGTGTAATGCCCTCTTCTCCGGCAACCTGAATCATTTGATAAATATCGTCACCCCGTTTTAACAACTCTAACATGGAGATTACCTTTTCAGACCATCCGGGTTCAAGGTTCTGTTGATACCAGTCATGGAGTTGATCAAGGTAGCGAGACCATGAAATCAATGGATCCACTGCCGGATAAAAACGTTTATAAGCCCGTTCAGCGCTCAGACCTAAAAAAGTTTTGACGGTGCTTAAGGTCGATTGTGTAACAGGCTCTTCAAAATTCCCCCCCGCTGGAGAAACCGTTCCAATCATGGTTAAACTGCCGATTGCGCCATCCGCCGATAAAATAACGCCGGCCCTTTCATAGATTGATTTAATGGATGAGTCCAGGTAGGCTGGAAACGCCTCTTCGCCAGGAATTTCCTCCAAACGACCGGAAGTTTCCCGCATCGCCTGAGCCCAGCGGGAAGTTGAATCAGCAATTAACAATACATTCAAGCCCATCTGCCGGTAATATTCGCCCAGGGTAATGCCTGTATAGATAGAGGCCTCTCTGGCTGCTACCGGCATAGAGGAGGTATTGCAGATAATAATAGTTCTGTCCATCAGTGAACCGCTGCCTTTCGGATCAGATAATTGTGGAAATTCACTAATCGTTTCCACTACCTCCCCGGCCCTTTCTCCACAAGCCACTACAATCACGATATCAACATCGGAATTTCTGGAAATCAAATTCTGTAAAACGGTTTTACCAGCGCCGAAAGGCCCCGGAATACAGCCCGTACCCCCTAGAGCTATAGGGAAAAAAGTATCTATCAAGCGCAAGTGGGTAATCAGCGGCTTATCAGGATATTGTCGTTGTGCCACATTGTTTTTTAATAACGAGGCTGGAACAGGAATTCGTACCGGCCAGTCTTGCTTTAAGGTTATATTTTGCTGACGACCATTCGGCAAACGTATTTGAGCAACCGCCTCATTAACAGTGACATTGCCTTCCTGTATCCAGGTCAATTCAACTTTTCCCTGTACCTCGAAAGGGATCATGATTTTATGGGTAAACCTTCTTTCAACTACGCTACCGATAACAGCGCCTGCCTGCAATTTTTCCCCACTCTGGACACAGGGGGTAAAGGCCCATTTTTGATGATCATCAAGAGCCGGCAGATTAACTCCGCGGGGAAGAAAAAAACCAAATTCGGCCACCAACACATCCAACGGATTTTGCAAGCCGTCATAGACCTGCCCCAACAGTCCTGGGCCTAATTCCACTGACAGCATTTCTCCACTTTGTTCGACAAGATCACCCACGCCGATACCAAGGGTGCTTTCAAAAACCTGGGCATCGGCAATATCGCCATGAATGCGCAAAACTTCCGCTTTCAATCGCTCCTCATGTGCAGCTGTGCTGCGAGATGGCAAAATATATACCATTTCGTTTTTCATCAGCGATTTTGCTGTGCCTGCAATTAACTGAATTGAGACAATATCATCCTGAACTGCAACCACTCTAGCGCTCACCTGTCTGTCATTTACCATAATTTAAGCCTGTGGAAAAACACCTTGTAGTTTGCTGTCCAAAATAGCTGCAAAGCGTTCCTTTCCCTGCTGATTATTATATTTGCTCCAACGATTGATAACATCCCAACGCAATACATAGATAATAACTGCCTCAAAATCAAAATAATGGCCATTGCCTTGTTGCTCATAATGTCGCCAAACCATTTCCAGCAACATTTTTTCAAGCCCCAGAGTGTTATTGCTTACCATTAACTGACGGGCTTTTTTTAACCAAGGCAATTGCCGACCTATCCCAAAGTCTTCTTGTTGCCAGTTTTTAGCAATAAAGAAAGGCCATTTACCAAACCCCAATAAATCCTTTTCCGGTGCTGTTTTTATTCCCAGATGTTGCTTTCGCAATGCCGAAATAAGCGTTCGCACTTCAAGCCGCCATACAATGACGTTGTTTAAAAAAAGATTGCCAATACCGGCAAGTATCTCATTGGATTTTTCAATGAAGTGTCGATCTGTGCATTCAGTCAGCTTCGACCAGTGCAATAAACCTTCTATTTTTGCCAGATCATCGGCATCCTCCGGTTCCAGCCATTGCAATCGCTTATTTAACTGTATCTGCGAAATCGGCGTTTGCCGGGTGTTAAACAAATCACGGTTGTGCGGCGGCAAACTGCTCATCAACATGGTATATTTCAAACGATGTCCCATCATTTAACGATGCCCTGAAGCAATGCTCTGAAACGCGGCTGGATATGCTCTAGCAGCAAAGTCGCAACGGTTTCATCACTGAAGTCAATCACCATTTCTTCATTCTCCAGCTTAATAAACAAACCTCCCGTCAGATCACTGCTGACTTTTAAAGTCACACCCTGTCGCAGCATATCAGCCGCCAGGGAAGCGGTAAAACGGGATAATAACCCTTGTTGTAATTCTTCAGGATTTTTTCTTAATTCATCCACTCCGACAATATCTTCAGGAAGTTGAAAGACTATGGATTCAGTATTATCCATTGCCGTTTTTGAGCGTACTTTTCCGGCCAGCGCAAGAATCAGTTTTTCCAGAAAAGTCTGATCCGCTAACGGTTGTCCCACTACTCGCGTCACTTCCCGACTAAAGCTGTTCAGTAATGTATCTCGCAATTTTATAACTGCATCCCGGGTAGCCAATTGTAAGGCATCTTCACCAGCTGCCTTGATAGAAGCGGCTTCCTTCCTGGCCTGGTCAACCAATAATTGCGCTTCCTGTTCAGCCTCCTCTACAATCCATTCAGCGCGTTTTTGTGCATCTAACACAATATTGGCCGCTTTTTCCTGTCCCGCTGAAATGCCTTCATTCTTAAGACGTTCGATCAGTTCTTCTACACCCGAAGAAGCTATATGGCTGCTTTTATTTGTCATACTGAAGCCTGAGGAATACCGGCGCTAATAACTAATGCGAAAATGAATGCGAAAACAGCAAAGCCTTCGACAATGGCAGCCGGCGCGATGGATAAACCAAATATTTCAGGTTTTGCCTTAGATGCGTGAATGGCGGAGGCGCAACACTGCCCCTGATAGACAGCGCTGAATAACAATGCCAAGCCCGACATAACACCAATGGCGAACACTCCCGGAGCATTTTCCGGCGTTATCATCCGCTCAAGCGTAAACATGATGACAATACCGTAAATAACCTGCGATGACGGCATGGCAGAAACCCCGACATAGCGGCCATAGCCACTTTCAGTATCCAGCATGGCGCCAATGGCCGCCTGTCCTGACACAGCACAACCAATAATACTGCCGATAGCGCCCAGAGCCATTGGAGCATACAAGCCAATCCAACCTAATACCATAAGAAAATCAGTCATTAACCGGCTCCCTTTCTGGAAAATGCTTTAAATGGATAACCTTCATCAGAAATACTCCAATTATAGAATTCGATAAAATTAAGCCTTAAACCATGAACGACACCACTCATCAAACACAACAGCAGATTCAAGGTATGTCCCAGCAGCAAAATAAGAATACTTAACAACAATCCCAAACCTGACACCGAATGATACGCTTGTATTGCCAGATGATTAAACGTCAACGCCAGTGAGGCACTGGCCAATCCCAATGCAAACAAGCGCATATAGCTTAATATATCGCCAAATATCCGGGTTACCCCCGTCAGACTTTTTATACCTTCAAGCAAGCGCCACAACACATCAAGCGGTTTCTTCACATTGTGCTCACTGCTGAATAACAATACCAGAATCAAACCGCCTGCAAATAAAACAAAGCCACTCCGTGATAATAAATCACCATTTACCTGACGAGCCAACCAGTAAACAAACCCACCCATTACGGCAATAGCCCAACCTATTGAAGCCAAGGCAACAGTACGGTGTTTTTTTTGATAGGCTTTGATAAAGTTGGCAAAAACAATATGTACAGTACCCACGGCAATGGAAAATTGCATCATGCTGTCAAAATCATTCAGGTCCAGAATATTCAAAGCGGCTACCACCGTACCGGAAGTTGCTGTAAAACCAAAATAACTGCCGACCAGCACCCCCCACAACAAAGAAAACAGTATGGTGACAAAAAACAACAATCGCAAGCGGCGACCTTTTAACGAAACTTCCAGCTTTTTCCATTTAAAAGCAAGAATCAAAGCCAGTGTGATTGCGTATCCTGCATCTGACAAAATCATGGCGAAAAACAAGGCAAATGAAAAAAACACCACTGCCGATGGATCCCAGTCGAAATATCCAGGCGTCTGATAAAAGCCAATAACATCTTCACCAGCAGCTAAAGGTTTGGCATTTTCCAGTAAAGTTGGCGGCTTGTCCTCAGCCTCCGGGTCAGTAATCAAAATAGCTAACTCAGTTTCTTTGGCAAATTCTTGAAACAACTCCTCAGCATTTTCAGGAATCCATGCCTGTAAGACAAAAAGATCGAACTGATCCAAGGTCATGGTATTGGCAATTTTTAAATCTGCAATATCTTCATTTTTAAACAGACTCAAGGTTAGCAAGGTAATCCATCGCGTTAACGACTCTCTTTCCGCCTGCATATCCTCCAGTTGCAATTCAAGTTGTTCCAGCTCCTTTTTCAATTGAGATAACCGTACAGCGCCGGTGTGTGTCCGTGCAACCGGCATACTGCTAGCGGCCGGTTCTGTTTCAGAGGGCACAACAACATAACAGTGAATATTATCCTGATGGACAACTTGATACACTGTATTCTCAGGCAGTTTATTCATCAACCGTTTGGGAACGATATAAAACCATAATTTTAACTTTCCCAGGCTGCCTTGTTCCGAAAGGGAAAAATCACCCCAAGGTTCTATTTCTGCAATACGATTGATTAAAAAGTCACGTTGATCTGAAATACGTCTGATTCCAGTTTTTACAGTTAAAACCTGGTCACTAATTTCTGATAAAACAAATTTACCTTTATCTTTGACCTGATGGCGTTTCTTTGGGCACTGATTAAGATATTTAAGTGCGATAAGCGTTTTTTCAGACTGTTTTTGAATATTACCACCGATAGCAGGCAACGGCTCTGTTAAGGAAATCAGATGCGCTCCACCCAGTTTCTGCAATTTTTCCAAAACAGTTTGCTTTTCCTTGAGCAACCCGCATAAGGTCATTTTTTTTAACTTAACGATTGCCATCCCTGATCCTTTTTTGTTTGGTGATTTTTGCTCTGACAACCGCCGCCCGTTCAGTGTCAGACAGAAAAATCCTGATCTTGCGTATGTTCTGTTCAGCGCCTGGAATCAGAACCTTGTCAAAAAGATTAACGCGTTGGGTGACTTTTTTTACCGCTTTATTCAACAAATCAAGCCGCTGTTGTTCAACTTGTAAACGAATTTTTAATTCCAGCATTTGCTTTAGTTTTAATACTGCCATATCGACCCAGTGCGGTTTACAAAAAAATGAATAGTGCTGTTCTTCAAAATATACACTTTTAAGACTGGGTAAATCTACCCCCACCACATTTTCCTGTTCAATGGCAATTTGTTTAACGTTAATCAGATGTTCAAGCTCAATGCTGTTATCCGCCAGCATGGGCAAATTATCGAAAACAAACAGTTCTTGCTGTTGGATCAAACTCTGAGTTGTCTGTAATTGTTTAACCGCTTTTGCTTTTTCAACCATAAGTTGCTGACGTTTCAAATCCAGCGATGGCAAATAATGACGGTAACGCTTCAACAACGCTCCTTGTTTATGTAATGCGGCCTTGCTGAACGACAATCTAGCCATGATCTGGATAATATTTGTCGATCAAGGACTGCTTCATCAGTAATTCTGTCTTTTCAAAGCATTCCGCCAAAGTCTGCCAACTTAGATCCAAAGCATCTTCTAGCGTGATAGCCACATTAATATCCATAAACCGGGTTCTGAACAAACGACCGAATTTCAGTAGTTTTTTATCAAATTCAGATAATTCAAAAGCCATGGCCTGCTTTTGTTCGGCTTCATTGGCGCCGGAATAAAAACGAATCATGGTATTCATTATTTGTGCATGATCTTCGCGGGTGACTTTGCCGATCACGTGCTGTTTCAGTCTGGACAAAGAACCAAATGGATCCAGCATTTTGTGATGCAGATAAAACTGTCCTTCAGTAATGTAGCCGGTATTATCAGGAACCGGATGGGTGACATCATTACCCGGCATGGTAGTTACACTGAGAATGGTGACTGAACCCGCACCACTGTAATCACAGGCTTTTTCATAACGCTTGGCCAGTTGCGAATACAAATCTCCCATATAACCCCGATTGGAAGGAACATGTTCCATGGCAATCCCTACTTCTTTCATGGCATCCGCATAAGCTGTCATATCCGTCATCAGTACCAAAACCCTTTTACCTTCCTCAACAGCAAAGCGTTCGGCCACGGTCAATGCCATATCCGGCACCAGCAGACGTTCGACAATCGGATCAGAGGCTAAATTGGTGAACATTACTGTTCTCGCAAAAACACCAGCCTGTTCAAACTGGGTTCTGAAAAAATGATAATCATCGAAAATCAGGCCAAGACCGGCAAATACGACAATGTCAGCATCGGCCTGTATCCCGATACGAGCCAGAAACTGATTGTACGGTTCACCGGAAATAGAAAAAATAGGAATCTTCTGACTTTCCACCAGAGTATTGAACAAATCAATCATCGGTACATTTGTGCGAATCATTTTTGATGCCAATACCCTTTTCATCGGATTGACCGATTCACTTTCAATAGAAACTTTGGGGTCTGGTTGTAATGATGAACCGCCATCTACCGGCTCGCCGATACCGTTGAAAATTCGTCCCAGTATATTGCCGGAATAGGTCACTCGCATGGAATGCCCCAAAAAACGCACTGATGCAGCCGTCGAAATACCCTGGGTACCGGAAAAAATCTGCAGGGAAATTTCATTATCCCTGATTTTGATTACCTGGGCTAAAGAATGACTGCCACTGTTATCCTCTACTCTGGCCAGATCACCAAAACGGGGGGTAATTGTCTGCAGGTTTTCCATATTGGCAATCTGTACAGTCATAATATTACCGACAATTGAGGTAATATTATGGTGTTTGACCATGTTTTCAATCATTAACATCTCCTGATAATGATAAAATCAACAGTAATGACTTAAGGGAAGCACTGAACAAATCATCCCTGATTTATTCAGTACCCACAAAGCAGAAATACGATTTCCGCTTTGCTCACAAAATCAATGGTTTGAAGTCATGGATTTTGGTGGCACATCTTACTCCAGAAGACGCCATGAATACATCCAGGTCACCCACACTTCTTCCACAAGCCACTGATATTCAATACTTTTCGTTCAATTAATTACGCTGTGTAGCAACTACGACAAAAATCAACGTTGTTTATACCAGCAGTTTTTTAAATATTTCGCCAGCGTCTGCCATTATAACCCTTGCAACATGGCTTGCGCCTAATTTATTGACAATATTGTACTGACTGCATTTCCATTAACCGGGAAACTGTGCGTTGAAACTCAAAAGCCCCGTCCCCCTTCTTGTAAAGTTCTGCGGGTGATGCTTCGGCGCTACAGATAAACAATACCTTGTATTCATAAAGTGCATCAATCAGCGTTTCAAAACGCCTGGCTTCATCACAGAAATCAGGAGAAAGTCGCGGAATGTCGGCCATAATGACGGTATTGAATTGTGCAGCAATTTTTAGATAATCCGCCGCCCCCAAAGGTTGTGTACATAATTCGGAAAATGATGTCAAAACAATACCTCCATGTACAGCAGTCAAGGCAATTTCCCGTCCAAAAGTATGAATACTACCAGCTTTAAGTGGCTCACAACGGCTATATTGTTTAAAAGTGGTCTGAATAAATTCTTCTGACTGTTGATTTAAAGGATAAATATATCGTTTTTCCTGGCTTTTTTGACATAAAAATCGGTAATCCACTTGCCCAGTCAATTCTATGATTTGAGCTTTTTCCCGGAGTAATTCGACAAAAGACAGAAACTGATCCTTTAATACCCCCCCCTGATACAACTCGGCGGGATGACGATTAGATGTCATGACCACGACCACTCCCTGCTCAAACAAACAATGAAACAACCTTTCCATGATCATGGCATCCGCTATATCGGTAACATGAAATTCATCAAAACAAAGCAATAATGCTGACTTGCTGATTTGCTTGGATAAGGCGATCATGACATCGTCTTGATGGTTTTTCTCCTGTCGATGGATAAAGTTATAGACTTCCTGCATAAAAGCATGAAAATGTACCCGACGTTTATGTTTGACCGGACAATTTGCAAAAAACAAATCCATTAACATGGATTTGCCATGCCCAACTCCACCATAAATATATAAATGTTTACAGTGAATAACCGAAGTTTTACTGCTAAGCTTATTGCCAAAGAAACGCTGTTGGCATTTTTCCTGTAACTGTACGCGTTCCATCAACTCTTGCAAATGCTGAACGACATTTAATTGCGAAACGTCATAGCGGAAGTTGTTTTCCGCAACAAGCTCAGAGTATTTGCTAACCAGGTCAACAGACTTGTCCTGCACGTTTGATCTTCTGGATTGGTCTGAAGTATTCGCTGCTTTTTGAACGGATGAAGACGGAAGGAATAATTTTTTAAGCATGAAGCCAACTTAATAATGGGTAACTATTTTTGTTGTAAGCTAAATTAATTACCTTCTTTGATACAGAAAACGCAGAATTTAGGCACTCTGCGTTCTCAGTAAACTGATAGCGATTACAACCGGGATAACCGCCCTGACAAATCAACTGGCAATAGTTGCCTGTTCCGATTTTTTCTGATAGCTGTCTATTTGATCAAAATTCAGATAACGGTAGGTATCCTCTCTTGATTCATCTATAACAGCAGCATATTGCATATATTCTTCAAATGTCGGTATTTTCCCCAGGATTGAACAGACCGAAGCCAATTCAGCCGAAGCCAGATAAACATTGGCATTGTTACCCAGGCGGTTAGGAAAATTACGAGTTGACGTGGACACCACCGTAGCATTATCTGCAACTCGCGCCTGATTGCCCATACACAAGGAACAACCCGGCATTTCAGTTCTGGCACCAGCCTTGCCGAAGGTACTGTAATAGCCTTCTTCGATTAACTGATTTTGATCCATTTTGGTCGGTGGAGCCATCCATAAGCGGGTTGGCAACTCGCCGCTTTGCTGTTCCAATAATTTAGCGGCAGCTCGAAAATGACCAATATTGGTCATACAGGAACCAATAAAAACTTCATCAATTTTAGTCCCGGCAACATCAGACAAAGTTTTTACATCATCGGGATCATTCGGGCAAGCCATAATCGGTTCCTTAATATTATTCATGTCGATTTCAATGACTTCAAAATATTCCGCATCGGCGTCCGGCTCTAATAATAGTGAATTTTCCAGCCATTCCTGCATACCGTCAATGCGACGCTGCAAGGTTCTGGCATCGCCATAACCTTCGCTAATCATCCATTTAAGCAAGGTAATATTGGAATTCAGATATTCGCGTATAGGTTCTTCTCCCAGGTGAATGGTACATCCTCCAGCGGAACGTTCAGCCGAAGCATCCGATAATTCAAAGGCCTGTTCTACTTTAAGATCAGGCAGACCTTCGATTTCCAGAATACGGCCGGAAAAGACGTTTTTCTTGCCTTTTTTCTCCACAGTCAACAAACCACGTTGAATTGCCGCATAAGGAATAGCATTGACCAAATCACGCAGGGTAATACCTGGTTGCATTTTTCCAGTAAAACGCACTAATACAGACTCAGGCATATCCAGTGGCATGACACCGGTTGCCGCTGCAAATGCCACTAAACCCGAGCCGGCAGGAAAAGAAATACCAATAGGAAAACGAGTGTGCGAATCACCGCCGGTGCCGACGGTATCCGGCAATAACATCCTGTTTAACCAGGAATGAATAATGCCATCGCCCGGACGTAATGATACACCGCCACGATTCATGATGAAATCCGGCAGAGTGTGCTGCATTTCCACATCAACCGGTTTTGGATAAGCCGCCGTATGACAAAAAGACTGCAATACCAAATCAGCTGAAAACCCCAAACAGGCGAGATCCTTTAATTCATCACGGGTCATAGGACCTGTAGTATCCTGAGAACCCACCGTTGTCATGTGAGGTTCGCAGTAGGTTCCAGGGCGCACACCGTCAACACCACAGGCTTTACCTACTATTTTTTGCGCCAGAGTATATCCCTTAGCGCTGCCCTCGGCGGAAACAGGCCTGCGAAAAACCTCCGCCGGCTCCATTTTTAAAGCTTTTCTGGCTCTATCGGTTAAACCACGACCGATAATTAACGGAATTCGACCACCAGCGCGTACTTCGTCAAGTATAACCTCGGTTTTTAATGAGAATTCGCTGATAACTTCGTCACTATCATGAGGTTTCACCAGTCCTTCATAGGGGTAGATGTCAATAACATCCCCCATATTCATATTGGATACATCACACTCAAACGGTAAAGCGCCGGAATCTTCCATGGTATTAAAAAAAATCGGCGCTATTTTTCCACCGATACAAACCCCGCCGGCACGTTTATTAGGGATATAGGGAATATCATTCCCCATATACCATAACACCGAATTTGTCGCCGACTTACGCGATGAGCCGGTACCGACCACATCACCCACATAAGCCACTGGAAAGCCTTTTTGTTTCAATTCTTCAATTTGCTGTCCGGCATTGCTAATACCCTCTCGTGGTATTTTCAGCATAGCTTTGGCATGAAGTGGAATATCCGGTCTGGACCAAGCATCCTGAGCCGGTGATAAATCATCCGTATTGGTTTCGCCGGTTACTTTAAACACAGTAACAGTCAGTTTTTGCGGTACTTCCGGTTTGCTGGTAAACCATTCTGCCTCAGCCCAGGAGCGAATAATCTGTTGTGCAAACGGATTACCTGCATCGGCTTTTTCTTTAACGTCATGAAAAGCATCAAACACCAGCAACGTATGAGACAAGGCTTTTGTAGCAATTGCTGCCAATGCTTCATTTTCTAACAATTCAATCAATGGCGCGATATTGTAGCCACCCAGCATAGTACCCAATAATTCAGTCGCATACGCTGCATCAAGAATAGGCGAACTTACTTCACCTTTGGCTATAGCAGCCAGAAAACCCGCTTTCACATAGGCGGCATCGTCAACACCGGCAGGAACACGATTGACCAATAGATCCAGAATAAATTTCTCTTCTCCAGCCGGTGGCTGTTTGATCAGATCAACCAGTTCAGCAACCTGTTCTGCATCTAAAGGTTTAGGAACAACGCCTTCAGCTGCGCGTTCTGCAACATGTTTTCGATATTGTTCTAGCATTATGAATCCTGTAGAATTTTTTATAGCCTGTATATATAAATTTTGTTGTCACTACTCAACGTATATATCAGTCACTTACTCTATAAACACTGTATTCAATTATTTCGCAAGCAACTGATATTAAATATCTATTATTCATTTAAATACGCTGAGCAATTGCTTTTATTTTTTATGGCTTCGATAATGGCCTGACTCATTTCTATGGTTCCTGCTGTAGATGACGGATTTAAATCAGGAGTAACATATTCACCGTCATGGATCACTTTCTCGATAGCCTGTTGCATACGACTGGCAGCATCAAACTCTTCCAAATACTTCAGCATCATTACCCCGGCCATCATCACGGCAGTCGGATTGGCCAGGTTTTTCCCGGCAATATCAGGAGCGCTGCCATGAACCGCTTCAAACAAAGCGGCATCATGACCGATATTGGCGCCCGGAATAAGCCCCAGCCCACCAACTAATCCTGCCGTCAAATCCGAAAGAATATCACCAAACATATTGGTGCAAACAATGACATCAAATTGATGTGGATCCATCACTAGATGCATACAGGCGGCATCAATAATTTTTTCATCAAATTCAATATCAGGGAATTGTTTGGAAACCTCTCTAGCGACATCAAGAAACAAACCCTGAGTATATTTCAAAATATTGGCTTTATGGCAAACCGTGACTTTTTCCCGGTTATTTTCGCGTGCATATTTAAAAGCGTGCTCAATCACTCGCTGAGAGCCTTCACGAGTCACTACAGCCAAACTTTCAGCAATATCTTTTTTATGGGTTAAATAATGTTCCAGCCCCGAATACAGTCCTTCTGTATTTTCCCTGACAATAACGATATCAACGCCTTCAAAACGGGTTTTAACGCCCGGCCAGCTTTTGGCCGGACGTACATTGGCAAATAATTCATAGCGTTTTCTCAATTCAACATTGATACTTC
>CAYNIU010000054.1:0-14381 GCA_964397365.1 uncultured Methylomarinum sp.
TAGCCATAGAAAACATAGTAAATCCAATTAAAAAAGCGGTTAAAACGGCAATGACTCGGTGGTTAATAAATTTCACTGATTCTCCCCATTGTTATTGATGTAAATACCTAGTTTACCAAAAAAACCAGCTTTTGCTTTCAAATTCCTGTTGGCAATGACTTAATTGTGAACGGTATTGATTGGCTTTATAGGCAACTTTATTTGCTGTATCGAGTAACCAGCGTTTGTGCCGATAGCTTTTTTGCCGGTAACCGGCATGACCTTCATGATAAGCCAGATATAAATGTCGGGTATTCCACTTTGAAATACCCAGTTTTTTATGACTAATAGCGCAATACCAGCCTATAAAGTCGCAGCTGTCAGCAAAGTCATCGCGATCAGCGCCCCATCTGCCAGCGTTATCCAGATAATCTTCCCAAGTACCATCTTGAGCCTGAGGATAACCATAAGCGCTGCTGGAACGAAACCAGGGGATAATTCCCAGTAACCAGGGGCGAGGAGGTTGGGCATCAGCGACAAAACGTGATTCTTGATAGAGCATGGCCATTTGAACATGGACAGGAACGCCCCAGCGATCATATGATTTTTTGGCGGCATCGTACCAATCATTTTTTTCTCTGAAAATGTCACAAATATTTTCACTATTTTTAGGCGGCGTTGTAGTACAGGCAGATAAAATCAGTAAGCAGCAAATATAAACAAGCTTATTTTTCATAGTGGAAAGAGTACAAATACGGATAAATTTTAATTAAATACTATAATTGAAAAAAGATTTTTTAAACATGTGATTAAGAAAGGCTAATACTGATGATTGAGAAACGCCCGTATCGTAAAAATCTGGCCATAAAAGGACTTATTTATTTGGGGGGGCAAGAGATTGAAATTAGAGTTAAAAATGTTTCAATTACTGGTTTTTTGGCAGAATTGCAAGAAAACGATTTAATTCATGATATTGAAGATATTTTTCAATCCATCAAAATATCTCCGGTAGTTGATCTCTATTTGCCTGAGCTCAGGATAGTAGGTGAGGCGGAGGTCGTCAGATCGAATAATGTGGAGGGTCGTATCAACCTAGCTTTGGAATTTCGAAATATTTCCTATGATGTTGATAATGTGCTTTATTCACGAAGAGCCTATCGAAAAAATATGACTTCCCCTGGAGAAATTATTTTCAATAATGAAAAGCATTTTTTCACCACAGAAAATGTATCAGTTGACGGCCTGATGATTCGTTTGGCCGGAAAAGTTGAGGTGGAATCCGGAACGGTGACAGCCTATTATTTTAAACATTTTGAATTATCGGGTCAGATCAAGGTTATCTGGATACAATACGATACCTATACAACGATAATGGGGTTGGAATACCTTTATCTGGAAAAAGATGCGGTAAAAGGGATTCCCCGTTTCAGCCATCAAAGCCTTACCTAGGGTAAGCGTTGAACAAATCATCCCTGATTTGTCAGCGTCCGCAAAGCGGAAATGCGATTTCTGATTTAATCACAAAATCAATGGCTTGCAGCCATAGATTTTGGTGGCACGTCCTTGTGCCACAGGAATCGCGAATAAATCAGCGATTCCCTGGTCAGCGTTTAATTTAATATCAGTCACTTACTTCAGAAGACGCGGCGAATACCTCCATGTTGGCTTGAATGTGACCGCCATGTCATCTGCACTTCTTCTCTACAAACAACTGATAAGGAATATTTTTCGTTCGATTAATGGCGTTGACGAGTTACGATATATCATTTTTTATTGTAATTTAAAGATTACACGCTATCATTAGCCGCGATTACTGTTTTTCAGACATCGCTCAAAGTTCCGTTTATGCGATATTTATTAATATGGCTTATTTTTTGTTGTCATGTATCGGCCTATGCTGATAACTCCGCTATGAGTCAGGAGCAAGTTCGACAATTGGTTGAAGGGTTGTTACAAAGCAAAACACTGGAAATAGCCAGAATGAATCAAAGAATAAGTGAACTGGAGAAATTGGCCCGGGATCAGGAAAAACTGATTCAACGATTGCAATCCAGTCACCTGCAGCAGAAAAATAATACAACCAATAACTCAGATTCAGCAATTGAATTGGAAAACACTCAACAATCATCATTGGCATCTTTTTTCTTTCCAGATTCCAGTATAACGCCTGAAACTGGCGCTGATGAAAATAAGGGGCCCGAAATCAGCGGTTTCTTTGATACCACAGCACAAACTAAAAATGGAGCCAATCAAATATTTCATATCGGTGTGGTTGAGCTGGATCTGGACAGAATCTTTCATAAAGGGGATTTTGCAGCCAGCATAGCGTTGGACTGGTTTCCATACGGTACGACTCCGAATGCCCAGATTGGTGCCGCTTTTGTTGATTTTCATTTATATGACGAAAGTATTCCAGTACGGGGACGTATTTTTCAGGAACCCGGGTTTCATATACAAGTTGGTCAATTTGATTTACCTTTTGGATCGGATTATCAGTATTTTGCAGTGACCGACCGATTAACGGTAACGCCGCCAATGACCACCACCCGAATTCAACAATCCGGGGTCAATCCGGCGAACGGCGGCTTTAATTCCCCCGGAATACGAACCTATGGTAAATGGCATAATTTAACTTATGCTTTTTATGCCATTGATTCTATTTTCAGCAATGGACTGGCATTGGGCACCCGAGTGGGTTTTTCCATGAATTCTGCATTTCAATTGCATAAAAAATCGGACTTACCGTTACTAGACTTTGGCTTGTCTTACTTGGAGGATATGGATCAATCCGAACACACTACCGACCAGGTTTATGCGGTCGATTTGTCATTTAATTATCAATATTTTCGTTTAAACAGCGAGTTCGCTCACCATAATGCTAAAGTTGGTCGTAGTGATGGTCAACCGGTATTGAATGAATCAGCATTCCATATCACTTTGTCAGCTGGACTACAGAAATGGTTGCATGAAGATATGTATGTGTACAGTCGTTATCAGGAATGGCGGCCGGGCTACACGGCCATTAATATCAATGGCCGTGATTTTCTGGTGGAATTTATTCCGGCAGTCACTGTTGGTATGGGATACCATCTGAATGATTTTTTAACATTCAAAATAGAATACACAGATACTCTGGGGCATAGAACAGCTGAACCCACATTTCAAACACAAACCGGAATTGCACAATTGGTCGGTTCATTTTGAATGATGATAAAAACACGATTCAATATAAAAATCTGCGGAATTTTGCTTTGTTATCTGGTGTTGTTGCCTGTATTGAAGGCAGATACAGTGATTAATCGGCATTTGTTAAGCCAGAATATGCCGGATATGCTGTGTCAGCAATGCCATGTGGATAATGTCAAATTTTTGAGTAATAACGTACAGACATTTCAGAGGATGGGATTTAAAAAAGATGAAATCAGTATGTGTATTGACTGCCATGCCGATAACGCCTCATCACATAGCGTCAATGTTAGTGTTGATTTTCCAGTGCCTGCCGATTTACCGTTGTCGGCTACTGGACGTATGACCTGTCTGACCTGTCATAAAGTTCATGGACAATTACAGAGTAACCGTCCCTGGGCCAGCGTTAATTTTATGGATCGTTTGCTCAATAGTGAATGTTTAACAAAAACTTATTTATTGCGTCGAAATAACGCTAATGGCGAACTCTGTCTGGTTTGTCATGATTATCAAGAAGAACACAGTCATGAGTAATATACAGTCATTTAAACGAAAAAAAATATTCATTCAACCCGCTTTCCAAGGCAAGTTTATTTTTTGGGTTATTGTCGTCGTAATTTTAGCCAGTGGGGTATCGGCTGCACTGCTTTATTTTTTGTTAACTTCTTTTTTTGAATCACAATCCAAATCGGCTCACATCATATTGACCGAATCCTGGCAACATTTGGGACTGGCTATTGTTATCGGTAATTTAGTGTCTTTAGTGATTGGTTCGGTGGTCGCTGCCATCATTGTATTATATCGCTCACATAAAGTTGCCGGCCCTTTATACCGATTTTGTCGTATATTTGAGCAAATCGGAGAAGGGCGCCTCGATGATATGACGCAACTTAGAAAACATGACGAACTGACTGAAGTTGCAGAATCAATACAGTTGATGATTGATAAACTTAAACAGCAACGGGAACATCGTTTGCAAATGATAAAGACAATACAGAATGAACTGGAGCAATTAGACAACCCCGAAATGGCGGTCGATAAAATCCAGACTATACAACAAACGCTTGATTCATTGCTTTTACAAGAAAAATAATATCACAGGAGAGTTTTGATGGCATCTACCCCGCCTATTAGTTTTAAAACCCGAATTTACATCGGTTATGGCGTTATTATCGGACTTTTTTGTCTGGTCACTGCCTTGGTGTTATATCAATTCAATCAAATCAATGATGGTATTGAAATAGTGGATCAAAAAGCCTTGCCAATGGCCATACTCAGTCAGGAAATGGCATTTAATGTTGTACAGGTTCAGCAATTTCTCACCGATGTGTCAGCCACTCATGATCCGGCTGGTTATCGGGATGCGGAGCTTGCCGCGCAAGCTTTTTTTAACGGAATCGCCGAATTTCGTCGCTATAGTGTGAATGATAGCGCCAAGCTTAATCAGATTGACCGTCTGGAGCGTATTTTTAAGCGCTATTACCGGGAAGGTAAAGCAATGGCGCATGCTTATGTTTCCGAAGGTATTGACGCCGGCAACCGGATTATGGAAAATTTTGACCAGACTGCTGAAAAAATGACCCAGTTATCGCAGCAATTGAAGCAGGAAAACGTAAATACAGTCCGACAATTGACGGATGATATCGGGATACGCTCCAATCAGGCGTCTCTGATGACGATAGTCATGTTTTTTATTGCCGTTGTTATAGCGTTTATCGTTTCTATATCAATCACCAATCGCTTACAGAACCAATTAGGGATTGATCCTTACTTTGTGCATGGTATTGCCAAAGAAATTGCCAAAGGTAATTTAAAGCGTGATATTCGTGTGGATGACGGTGATAACAGCAGTCTGATTTATGCGATAAAAACCATGCAGGGCAATTTGAAGGAGATTATCAGCCAAATTGCTAATATTGCCGATCGTATCAGACAGGCCTCTGATCAATTGATTGATGTGTCCCAAGTGATTACCGTGACTTCCAACGCTCAAAACCAGTATGCCATGACGACATCTGAAGCGATGAAGGAAATGACGGAGAGTATCAATGACATTACGCGTAACGCCAGCCATTCCGCGGATCAGGCTACCCAGGCCGGAGAAGCGGCTGATGAGGGATATACCATTGTTAACGATGCCGCGGATGAGATGAAGGAAATTGCCAGTGTAGTTTCTGAGTCAACTCAGATTATCGGTAAATTAAGCGACAGTTCACAACATATCTCCGAAGTGGTTGAAGTAATTAACCAGATTGCCACACAAACTAATTTGCTGGCGTTAAATGCTGCGATTGAAGCGGCTCGCGCAGGTGAACAGGGTAGAGGATTTGCCGTTGTTGCCGATGAAGTCAGGGGGTTAGCGGAAAGAACGTCAAATTCCACCCAGGAAGTTGCCGGAATTATTGAAGAAATTCAAACCAACTCCAGTAATGCCGTAGTCAGTATGGAAAAAGGCCATAACAATGTCAATGACGGAGTGACCAAAGCACAACGGGCAGGTGAGTCGATGGCTTTGATTAAAAACACGACGACTACTGTGAAAAATTCCATTAACAGTATATCAACAGCTATAACTGAACAGAGTTCAGTGGTCACCGAGGTTGCTCGGGATGTAGGAAAAATTTCTGAGCTGGTTAATGAAAACAGTTCATCCATAAATAGCTTGAGCGCTACTATTTCTGAATTAAAACAGATGGCTGATAATCTGAATACAGCTATCGGAAAATTCAAAGTCTAATTGACGTAGACAGATTATGCCATAACGAATAAGGTTATTTAATCTCGTTGCCTGATTTTGCCTGGCTATGAGTAAACAAACTATCGGGGAAAGCTCATTGCACTGAATGGCGTCCCCAGGTCTGTTGTATCCCAATAAACCTTCCGGTCACAAGACCATTAACGCCTTTCGCAAGCGATTTGCTAAAAATCTGTTCAAAATTTACTAGCAGAAGTATCATATAAAATGATACTCGAGTAAATTCATATATAAAAAACATTTGCAGGTCAAATAACTATGGCTAAACCGGCTGTTAGACAAGTGGTATTAGATACTGAAACTACTGGCCTTAATCCCAAAGAAGGTCATAGGATTATTGAAATCGGTTGCGTGGAATTGATCAATCGGCGATTAACGGATAATCGTTTTCATGTTTATATCAACCCTGAACGGATTATTGATGAAGGCGCTATTGAAGTTCATGGGATTAGCAACGAATTTTTGCAGGATAAACCAAAGTTTGCCGATATTGTTGACGATTATATCGAATTTACCCAAGATGCCGAACTGATTATTCATAACGCGCCGTTTGATGTTGGGTTTTTGGATTATGAGTTATCCTTGATTGAGGGTGAATCAAGACGGACTGATCACTTGAGCCGTGTGTTTGATACCCTGGTTTATGCCAGAAAAAAACACCCTGGCGCCCGAAATTCTCTGGATGCTTTGTGTAAACGCTATGGCATAGATAATAGCCACAGAGAACTGCACGGAGCATTATTGGATGCGGAAATTCTGGCAGATGTTTATTTGCTGATGACTGGCGGACAGTCTTCCCTGTTAGATGATGATGGCGATATCAATGCTGAGAAACAACAGGAAATTATTCGATTGACTGAAGACCGACCGCGTTTGAAAGTGATACACTGTACCGAAAATGAATTACAGGCACATGAGAAACACCTGCAGTTGCTCGATAAACTAAGCGGTGGATGTCTTTGGAATAAATAAATTCGGTCAGCACTGGACATTTTGGATAATTTTATGAAGTCTCAAAAATCAGTAAACCAGACACCTGTATTGCTCAATAAACTGGTGACCCTGACTAATATACGCGATATCGAAGTATTTGAGTTCAGCTTTTTAAAAACCCTGGCGGAGTTGTTAAAAATTGAGCAATTGTCAATGTATAAACTTGATAACAATAATCAGTTCTGCAAATTATTAATTTATTCAACAGAAACAGAGTTGAGCACTCATAAACATCGAATGTCTGAAGCCCAAGAGGTGCATATAGTAGAAATTGAAATTCCAGAGTATATAAAACAGGCCAGGGAGTGGATTATTTCAACGAATAAGCCCTATACCCGTTTCCAGGATAATATTTATTTAAGTGTTTATCCCATTAAAGGCGCAAGTACTATTGTCGGCTATATTTCCCTGGAGTTGTCTCATGAATTAACCAGTACGGAAACATTGGTAATCACCAGTCTCCTGAGTATTTCTCATAATTTCCACAGTTTACTGGAAGAAAATCAAAAAGATAAATTAACGGGTCTGCTTAATCGAACAATATTCGAAGATAGTATTAATAAAATTCAGTCCTTGTTAATTGATATAGACTCCCGGGATGAGTATCTGGAAACAGAAAAACGGAAAACTGAAATAGATAACAATTTTTGGCTGGCAATAATGGATATTGATTTTTTTAAACGGATTAATGATGGTTTTGGACACGTTTTTGGTGATGAGGTTTTGGTGACATTATCACAAATTATGAAACATTCTTTTCGCAGTAGTGATTTGCTATTTCGTTTTGGCGGCGAAGAATTTGTTGCCATTATCAGAGTATCAACAAAAGAGGAAACGCAACAAATACTGGAACGTTTCCGGTGTGCGGTAGAAAATTATAAATTCCCCCAAATTGATACTGTTACCATCAGTATCGGTGTCACTAAAATGGATGAAATACATGTCATTCCGGCTGATATTGTCGGTCGTGCTGATCAGGCGCTTTATCATGCAAAAGAACACGGAAGAAACCAATTACATTTTTATGAAGATCTGGTTGATACAGGTATTATCGACGAAAAAATTGAAGAAGGAACGATCGAGCTTTTTTAGCCTGTCCATGCTTTCCCTCATGAATGTGAACTATTCGTAGAGATATGTTCTGAATATTATGCAAAACCAAGCGGAAGAATTGTTTACAGCATTGCAGGTTGCTGAAATGGATCGTCTTGCCATTGAAGAAATTGGTATTGCCGGTATTGAATTAATGCGTAGAGCCGGCTCTGCTGTATTTGAAAGCTGTCGTCAGTACTGGCCTGAAAACAATAAAATCACGATCTTTTGTGGAGCCGGGAATAATGCGGGTGATGGTTATGTGGTTGCTTTGCTGGCATTGGCCGCTGGTTATCAGGTTGATGTTATTACTCTGGTTGACAAACATAGACTAAAAGGCGATGCCTTGATTGCCTTGCAGAATTTTCTGCAAGCAGGTGGATGGATTACGCCTTTTCAGCAACAGCAACTCGAACAGACCATTGTTGTGGATGCTTTGCTGGGTACAGGATTGGACAGGGAGGTAAAAGATAACTTTGAAGCCGCCATTCATCTGATTAACGCATCGGCTTGTCCGGTTATCGGTGTTGATATTCCATCAGGGTTGAGTGCCGACAGTGGACGAGTCATGGGCTGTGCCGTCAAAGCTGATCTGACAGTCACGTTCATCGCCTTGAAACAAGGACTTTTTACCGGTGAAGCCGCTGAATATTGTGGAAAAATAAGTTGTGCGTCGTTAAATATTCCAATTGAAAAATTGTCTACAATAGAACCCTCTGCCCGGCTTTTACAAGATACATCATTACCCGTCAGGCAGCGTTGTACACATAAAGGGCATAATGGTCATGTTTTATTGATTGGCGGCGATGTGGGTTATACCGGCGCCATCAGGTTAGCAGCTGAAGCTGCTTTAAGAAGTGGAGCCGGACTGGTCAGTGTAGCCACAAGAGCAATACATAGTCATATGATTAATCTGGGTCGTCCTGAAATCATGTGTCATCCAGTGGAGAATCCGCAACAGTTGCAGGAGTTATTGAATAAAGCCAATGTTATTGTGATTGGCCCCGGTTTAGGCCAAAGTCAATGGGCTAAGGATATGTTTACCACGGTATTGGCGGTCGGCAAACAATGTATTGTCGATGCTGACGGACTGAATCTGCTGGCAAAAACCCCCACAAAATATAATGACTGGGTATTGACACCTCATCCTGGAGAGGCGGCAAGATTGTTATCTTGCACGACGCGTGATATTGCTTTTGATCGATTTAATGCAATCAGTGATTTGCAAAAACAATATGGTGGCATTTGTGTTTTAAAAGGTGCGGGTACTTTGGTAAAAGGAAATAATGAAATATTCGTATCAACAACAGGCAATCCGGGAATGGCATCAGGAGGAATGGGGGATGTTTTGGCTGGTATGATTGGCGGATTGATTGCCCAAGGAATTAATCCTGAATTAGCTGTGCAACATGCCGTCTGTAAACATGGCAAGGCTGCTGATAGGGTGGCAGAGCAAGAGGGAGAAAGAGGATTGCTGGCCAGTGATTTATTGCCCGTTATCAGAAAATTAGTAAATTAATGAAAATACAATTGCGTTCTGTTGAAGAAACGGAATTAGTTGGCGCTGAATTATGGCGGTTATTGCCGGAAAAGTGCCTGGTTTTTCTGCATGGTGATCTGGGTGCTGGTAAAACTACTGTGGTTAGATCTGTATTGCGGTCGGCAGGCTATGACGGCGTTGTTAAAAGTCCAACTTATACTTTAGTTGAAGAATATCGCATAAATGGCCGGGATATTATTCATTTTGATCTGTATCGGCTGAAAGACCCAGAAGAATTGGAATGGATGGGAATTAGAGATTATTTCCAACAAAAATGTCTGTGTTTTATAGAATGGCCTGAAATGGGCATCGGGTTTCTACCGGCAGCTGATCTGCAACTGACATTACAGATAATTGAGGAAGGACGAGAACTTGAAATTCTGGCACAATCTGAAGAACTGATAAATAGAATAAATCTAAACTGGAAAAACAAAGACATATTGCTATAATTTAAACAAGAATATTGTTTTTTTGGTTATGCAATTATGTTTCGATTCTGGAAGGTTTCTTTGGTTTGCTGTTTGTTACTGTTCTCGGTAGCTGCATTTGCGGAGCCAGTGAAGGTGGATTCGTTACGCTATTGGACGGCCCCTGATCACACCCGCATGGTTTTTGATGTTTCTCAAGCGCCTTCACATCAGGTGTTTTTATTGAATAATCCTGAGCGTTTGGTCATTGATCTCAATAATACAAAATTACAGTTACCGCTACGACAACCCCCAGCCAGTCATCCGCTGTTTTCAAGAGTGCGTAGTGCGACCAGAAATAAAACAGACTTGAGAGTGGTTGTTGACTTAAAAACTACTGTTACCCCTAAAAGCTTTGTCTTAAAACCCAGTCATAAATATGGACACAGACTGGTTGTAGATCTGTTTGCCAAAGGTAATAATAAAAAAAGCAAACAGATTGGTAATAAAAATACGGTCACTAAAACGGTTAAAAACAAAGCCAGAGACATTATTGTCGCTGTCGATGCTGGACATGGTGGAGAAGATCCTGGCGCTCACGGTCCTCGTGGAACACAAGAGAAAAAAGTCGTTCTTGCCATTGCCAAAAAACTGGCCTGGCTCATTGATAATCAGCCTGGCATGAAAGCCGTGATGGTTCGAAATGGCGATTATTACATTAAACTGAGAAAGCGGATGCAAATTGCTCGGGCTGCAAAGGCGGATCTTTTTGTCTCCATTCATGCCGATGCTTTTAAAAATGCAAAAGTTAAAGGCGCTTCAGTGTTTACCTTGTCAAGGCGCGGCGCATCCAGTGAAGCCGCACGCTGGTTGGCCAAGCATGAAAATGCCTCTGATCTGGTGGGGGGAGTGAGTCTGGATGAAATGGACAATACTTTGGCCTCGGTGTTATTGGATCTGTCACAAACTGCTACCAAAGAGGCCAGTCGAAATGTGGCGGCAAAAGTACTGAAAAACCTTAAACCAATTGGGCATCTGCATAAAGATGCAGTACAGAAGGCGGGATTTATGGTGTTGAAATCACCGGATATTCCATCCATTCTGGTTGAAACTGCATTTATCTCTAATCCAAGTGAAGAACGTAAATTGCGCAGCAGAAAACATCAACAACAAATGGCGCAAGCCATATTTAAAGGAATTTTAGGCTATTTTAAAGAATATGCACCGTCTGATACCTTAATGGCGAGTTTATCAAGTGGACATTCCCGGCATATTATCAGACGGGGCGAAACCTTATCAGGTATTGCCCAACATTATGGGGTTAGTATGAAAGCGATTAAAACAGCAAATGCTTTGGCCGGTAATAACATACGTATCGGTCAGGTTTTAAAGATTCCAACTGAAAGTTGATGATATTCTGAAAAAAATCGGCGCGCTACTAATGCGCGCCTGGATATTGTTGAATTAATAAGGATTTTATCAGGTTACTAACGATCCATCTTGACTGGAACTTTTTCGTGTATCACTGTCATCGGAGGGTTCTTGATCAACTTTCTGTTCCGGTGGAGTCGGCGGTTCAGGTTCTGGTGGCGCAAGTTTTTCTCCTTTCATCAGTTTGTCAATCTGATATTTATCTATAGTTTCCCAGTCCATTAATGCTTGCGCCATATTATGGAGAATATCCATTCTTTTTTTCAGTATGTCTTCGGCGCGTTTATAATTGCTGTCTACAACATGACGAATTTCATCATCAATAATTTGCGCCATCTTTTCTGACATTGGTTTGGCCTGTGGTCCCATATAGCCTCGCCCCTCGCTTTCACCATAATCCATTGGACCGAGACGATCGGACAATCCCCATTTAGTGACCATGTTGCGAGCCAGTTGTGTAGCTCTTTCAATATCATTGGAAGCTCCTGTGGTCACTTTGTTTTTGCCATAAATCAGTGTTTCTGCAATCCGGCCGCCAAACAGACTGGCAATTTGACCTTCCAGTTTGTCTTTACTGGCACTGTATTGATCCCGTTCAGGAAGAAACATGGTGATGCCCAGTGCGCCACCACGAGGCATGATGCTCACTTTATAAACAGGATCATGTTCTGGAACAATGCGACCGACAATGGCGTGACCGGCTTCGTGATAGGCTGTCATCAGCAAATCTTCTTGACGCATAATCATGCTGCGTTTTTCTGCTCCCATCAGTAATTTGTCTCGCGCCTTGTCCAGATCATTCATGCTGACGATACGTTTATTGTTACGTGCAGCCAATAATGCGCCTTCGTTGAGAAGATTGGCCAGCTCAGCACCGGAAAAACCCGGTGTTCCTCGTGCCAGATCATTCATATTGACATCGTCAGCCAAGGGTATTTTTTTGGCATGGACTTTCAGAATTTGCTCTCGGCCTTTGATGTCAGGTAGATTGACAGTAACCTGACGGTCAAAACGACCGGGTCTCAATAAGGCATTGTCCAGGACATCAGCACGGTTGGTTGCGGCAATGACAATAATTCCCTCATTACCACTAAAGCCATCCATTTCCACCAATAGTTGGTTCAGGGTTTGTTCCCGTTCATCATTGCCCCCACCCATTCCCGAACCACGGTGGCGGCCTACGGCATCAATTTCATCTATAAAGATAATACAGGGTGCCCGTTTTTTAGCCTGTTCAAACATATCCCGAACCCGAGAAGCGCCAACCCCAACAAACATCTCAACAAAATCCGAGCCTGAAATTGAAAAGAACGGTACATTAGCTTCACCGGCAATGGCCCGGGCCAGCAAGGTCTTTCCTGTTCCCGGTGGGCCAACCATGAGTACACCGCGAGGTATCTTGCCGCCCAGAAACTCATATTTGGATGGGTCTTTCAGAAAGTCAACCATTTCTGTGACATCTTCTTTGGCTTCTTCTACACCGGCAACATCGTTAAATCCGACTTTGACCTGGTTTTCTTCCATCAGTTTTGCGCGACTTTTACCGAACCCCATTTGTCCACCGGAGCCGCCTCCGGCTTGCTGTTTACGCATGAAATAAATCCATACGGCGATCAATAACAACATTGGTGCCCAAGAAATGAATATTTGCATGAATGTGGACTGCGATTCCGGTTTGGCCACTTTGATTTTGACTTCATTTTGCAACAATTCATCAATCATGTGGGAATCATTAGGATTGTATGTAGTGAATCGTTCACCATTAGTGCGGCGACCGTTGATAATATCACCATTGATAGTCACTTCAGAAACAGCGCCGCTACGAATGTCTTCAATAAAGTCAGAATAGGACAGGGTATAGTTACTGTCATAATTTGGCGATGTTCGATTGAACATGGATATAACCACCGTAACGATTACGGTCAGCATAAAGATTTTTATTATGTGTGCTTTCATAGTTCAACCTGATTGAGAGCAGTGAGTTTGCTTTTCGCAGAATAAAGATTAAAGAGTTCAATATATAATTTTAACATTTGGTTTGTATTTGTCTGGCTGCGTGCGAATAAGTTCAGTACTTTTAACGCAGTTATAGATGAAATTTCAAGTTGCTTTCGATTGTTTAAGTTTAGTTATAGCCATTTCTTACTATTAGATGGAGCAACGAAGACTGCTGATTCTATACTAAATTCATTAACGACTGGAGATTATAGTTAGCAAGTTTCAAAATTCGGCAGCAGCAGTGGGGATTTCTGAAGGTTTGGTGTTATCCGTTTGATGGACTATATTGGGGATAGATTCTTTTGACTTTGATGCCATAACAAACAGAATCAAGGAGGATTTCATTTTTTCACAAAAACTGTGGATAACCTTGTGGATTAACGCTTTTTAAGTCTGTTCAATGCCTGAATTTACTCGCTTTATATTAAATTGTACAAAAATTATACAAATTTAAAAAGTATTTATATATCAGTTGGTTATTGTTAAATGTTATGGGTTTGGCCGATATTGTTGATGCTGGATTGAATTTTTTCTCGAAAACTAGGTTATTGTGTATAAGATGCTGTCCGAGGTAGTCTGATTTTTTACTTTGAATTCATGACGTTCATTGACATATCTCCAATTTCAAATTTAAAACAGCGAATAAGTATAATTACAAAACCCTATAAAACTGTGTATCATTAGTCCTGTTTTTTTAAATTCAGGAGATATGAATGCACAACGTCACGTTGATCAAAGGTGATGGTATCGGCCCTTCCATTATGGAGGCCGCAGTAAAAGTTATTGACGCATCAGGAGCTAGAATTCACTGGCATGAGGCGGAAGCAGGGATGGACGCTTTTGAAAAATATGGAACACCGCTACCTGACGAGACACTGGAATCTATAGAGAAAACGCGTTTGGCATTCAAAGGGCCTTTAACGACACAGGTGGGTAGTGGTTTCAGAAGTATCAATGTTGAATTGAGAAAACGCTATGAATTATTTGCCAATGTACGTCC
>CAYNIU010000055.1:0-14291 GCA_964397365.1 uncultured Methylomarinum sp.
CCGGATGATTAGCGCCATGATGGCCAAATTTCATTTTTTCGGTTTTGGCTCCACTGGCCAGCGCCAATAATTGATGTCCTAAACAAATCCCAAAAACCGGAATTTTCTGTTGCAAAATCTTTTCAATCGCCGTTATTGCATAAGTGCAAGGCTCCGGGTCGCCGGGTCCATTTGATAAAAACACACCATCAGGGTTCATGGCCAGGACCTCCTCAGCCGGTGTTGTTGCCGGAACCACTGTCACCCTACACCCACGATTTGCCAATAGCCTGAGAATATTCCGCTTAACGCCAAAATCATAGGCAACCACATGTTTACTGAGATTTTCTGCCTCAGTAAACCCTTTTGCCAAATCCCAGATATTTTCGTTCCATTCATAACAATCCGAAGTCGTGACCTCTTTAGCCAAATCCATGCCCTTTAAACCGGGAAAACCGTCAATCATTTTCACTGCCACACCCACATCAAGCGAATCACCCGTCATCACACACCCACGCTGAGCGCCTTTATCACGTAAAATACGGGTCAGTTTACGGGTATCAATATCAGCAATCGCCACAACATTATTGTCTTGCAAATATTCACCCAGAGTTTTTTCCGCACGCCAGTTACTGACCAACAAGGGTAAATCGCGGATGACCAAGCCACTGGCATAGACAGCAGTTGATTCGTTATCTTCACTGGTCGTTCCTACATTACCAATGTGTGAATAAGTGAGCGTTACAATTTGACGGGCATAAGACGGGTCGCTGAGGATCTCCTGATACCCGGTAAGTGAAGTATTAAATACCACTTCTCCCACAGAACAGCCGTCTGCCCCTATCGCCACTCCCTTAAATACTGTCCCATCTTCCAAGACCAGCAATGCAGGTTTGTTCAAAATTAACCACCTTAATAATGTGCAAAACGGGATTAGCCTGCCAGACTGACCCCGTTGTTTATTAAACAAAAAAGATAATTCTACGAAATTATGAAGATAAATTCATTAACAATTTAGCACACCGTCGTAAATACTCGGCATGGTAACTTCATTATCCACACTGGAAAATAGGCAACTGTTCAGTGTATATACCTATTTAATATCAGTCACTTACTACAGAAAACACTGTGAACATCTCCATATAGGCTTGAAGTGGCGCCCAAGCCACAGACACTTCTTACACAAGCAACTGATTTAAAGACTTACTGTTCATTTAAAAACGCTGAGCGGTTACGGAAATTGTATATTTTCTTGGTGTTGGTAAATTGTCAGTGAGCATTGAATATTATGATTTTAGACCCAACACATCCTGCATATCATATAAACCATTCTCTCTGGTTGACAACCAGACTACCGCTCTCACAGCACCATTGGCAAATGTCATCCTGCTAGTGGCTTTATGGGTTATTTCCAGTCGCTCTCCAATATCAGCAAACATAACAGTATGCTCTCCTACAATATCTCCAGCGCGAATCGTCGAAAAACCAATCGTTTTACGATTTCGTTCGCCCATATCGCCTTCACGACCATAAATGGCACAATCTTTCAAATCACGCCCCAAGGCATCCGCAACCACTTCCCCCATTCTCAAGGCGGTACCGGAAGGCGCATCAACTTTATGTCGATGATGGGCTTCAATGATCTCAATATCGCTAGTGTCTCCCATAACCTGGGCAGTCATTTCCAGCAATTTCAATGACAAATTAACACCTACACTCATATTTGGGGCTAATACAACGGCAATATCCTCAGTCGCCTGAGTAATTGTCGTTTTCTGTTGCTCTGAAAAACCTGTTGTGCCGATAACTATTTTTTTTCCCGCCTGCCGACACACTTCGAGATACTCCATTGAAGCATCAGGCCGGGTAAAGTCAATCAACACATCGAACTGATCCACAACAGACGCCAAGCCCTCGACAACCTTGACACCAACAGGAGAAATACCGGCCAATTCACCGGCATCTTTGGCAATGGCCACACTTTCCGGCCGTGAAACGGCAACCCCCAACTCGGTATCTGCTGACAAATCAACAGCCCTGATCAAACAAAGTCCCATCCTGCCGGAAGCACCGACAACAGCCACTCGAATCATGACTTACCCCGTTAGCTTATCAAAAAAACTTTTAACCCCATCCATCCATGAATGCTCCTGTGGGCTGTGCTTTTTACCGCCTCCAGAGAGTAAATCTCCCAGTTTTTCTATTATCTCTCGCTGTTCTTTGGTCAACCGTACCGGTGTTTCAATTTGCACACGACACAACAAGTCGCCAACAGCACCGCCACGCACCGGCTTAACGCCTTTACCACGGAGTCTGAATAATTTACCGGTTTGTGTTTCAGCAGGTATTTTCAGCTTAACCTTGCCATTTAGAGTAGGAACTTCCAGTTCCCCACCCAGACAAGCAGTCGGGAAATTAATTGGTACTTCACAATATAAGTTGGAACCGTCACGAGTAAAAATAGCGTGTTCTTTTACTTGGATTTGAACATACAAATCACCGGATGGTCCACCATTGACTCCCGCTTCACCTTCACCGGCCAGACGGATGCGATCTCCCGTGTCTACACCGGCAGGCACCTTGACTGACAAAGTTTTGCTTTCCTGAACCCGACCCTGTCCATGACATTTCCGGCATGGGTCTTTAATCTGTTTGCCTGAACCATGACATGTCGGACAAGTTTGTTGTACAGAAAAAAAACCCTGCTGCATTCTGACCTGCCCCTGGCCACGACAGGTTGAACAGGTTACAGGGCTGGAGCCTTTTCTGGCCCCACTACCGTTACATTCACTACAACTGACCAGCACAGGTACTTTAACGGTGGCTTCTGTTCCGCCAACGGCTTCTTCCAGAGTCAATTCCAGGTTGTAGCGCAAATCAGCGCCGCGCTGTACACTGCTGCGCTGCTGCCGACCACCGCCAAAAATATCACCAAATACATCGCCAAATATATCACTGAAATTTTCAGCGCCGCCAAAACCACCTGATCCGCCACCCATAGATTGATCAACACCGGCATGTCCAAACTGATCGTAGGCTGATCGTTTTTTCGGATCAGATAACACTTCATAGGCTTCCTTAACAGCTTTGAATTTTATTTCAGCCTGTTCGGGATTATCCTTGTTTCTGTCTGGGTGGAATTTCATTGCCATACGCCGATAACTTTTTTTAATTTCGACCTCACTGGCGTTTTTGTTAACACCCAACAGCTTGTAATAATCTTCTTTTGCCATGTTTCGTTTCAATCCACTCCCCAAATTGATTCAGGAGATGCTCATTACTACATTATAATCAACAAGCCTAGCGTTAATATTCCAATAGACTTGGCTCAAACAAAAAGAACCGCACCGATCAAATCGGCGCAGTTCTTTTATATAACACCCTAATATTAAAGGTTATTTTTTATCATCATCTTTAACTTCTTCAAACTCAGCATCAACAACGCCATCATCGGCAGCCGAGTCGCCTGAAGCTGTATCAGTTCCAGTCGCTTCAGATGTTGCACCTTCTGCCGCTCCTTTCTGTGCATACACTCGCTCAGCCAACTTACCTGACAACTCAGTCAATGCAGTGGTTTTAGCTTCAATGACGGCTTTATCATCACCTTTAATGGCTTCTTTCAAATCATTAACCGCAGTTTCAATCGCTGATTTTTCATCACTAGAAACCTGTTCGCCCAGTTCTTCCAGAGATTTCTCAGTCGCATGAATCATGCCTTCAGCCGCATTACGAGCCGACACAAGCTCTGTCACTTTTTTATCTTCTTCCGCATGGGCTTCAGCATCCTTGACCATACGTTCAACTTCATCATCTGACAAACCGCTGGACGCTTTAATGATGATAGACTGCTCTTTACCCGTTGCCTTATCTTTAGCCGACACATTCAAAATACCATTGGCATCAATATCAAACGATACTTCGATTTGAGGGATGCCCCGTGGCGCCGGAGGAATATCTGCCAAATCAAAACGACCCAATGACTTGTTACCGGCCGCCACTTCACGCTCACCTTGCAACACATGTACTGTCACAGCGGTCTGATTATCCTCGGCAGTCGAAAATACCTGTGATGCATTGGTCGGGATAGTGGTGTTTTTCTCGATCAATTTAGTCATCACCCCCCCCATTGTTTCAATACCCAGAGACAATGGAGTAACATCCAGCAACAATACATCCTTGACATCACCACCCAAAACACCGGCCTGAATTGCCGCACCCAAGGCTACCGCCTCGTCTGGATTGACATCTTTACGCGGTTCCTGACCAAAAAATCCTTTAACCTCCTGTTGAACCTTAGGCATACGCGTCTGACCGCCCACCAGAATCACATCATCTATTTCCGATGCTGACAGCCCGGCATCTTTCAAAGCCTGTTTGCACGGCCCTTTGGTTCTTTCAATCAGATCCTCAACCAATGCTTCCAGTTTTGCCCGGGTCAATTTGACATTCAAATGTTTTGGCCCGGTGGCGTCGGCAGTCACATAGGGAAGGTTAACATCAGTCTGTTCAGCAGATGATAATTCAATTTTAGCCTTCTCAGCCGCTTCTTTCAGACGTTGCAAAGCTAATGGATCGGTATGTAAATCAATACCATTTTCTTTTTTGAACTCATCCGCCAGATAATCAATAATTCTTAAGTCGAAGTCTTCACCGCCCAGAAAGGTATCCCCATTCGTCGCCAATACTTCAAATTGATGCTCTCCTTCAATTTCTGCAATTTCGATAATAGAAATATCAAAAGTACCTCCACCCAGATCATAAACTGCAATGGTTGAGTCGCCTTTTGGCTTATCCATACCGAACGCTAATGCCGCCGCCGTTGGTTCGTTGATAATCCGTTTCACATCCAGACCGGCGATACGTCCGGCATCTTTAGTTGCCTGACGCTGGGAATCGTTAAAGTAAGCCGGTACGGTAATAACCGCTTCTTTGACTTCTTCACCCAAAAAAGCTTCTGCATCTTTTTTCAGCTTCATCAACACACGAGATGAAACTTCCGGGGCCGCCATTTTCTTACCATGACATTCCACCCAGGCATCGCCATTTTCAGCTTCAACGATTTTATATGGCACCATTTCGATGTCTTTTTGCACTGTATCATCTTTAAAACGACGACCGATCAAACGCTTAATTGCAAATAAAGTATTTTCTGGGTTAGTCACTGCTTGACGTTTCGCCGCCTGCCCTACCAATACCTCATTATCATTTGAAAAAGCAATAATGGAAGGCGTCGTACGCGCGCCTTCGCTGTTTTCTATGACTCTAGCCGTTCCATTTTCCAATACTGCGACACAAGAATTGGTTGTGCCCAAATCGATTCCAATTATTTTTGCCATTGAATTCTCCAGACCTGATTGTTTAAATTATTAAAAAGTTAATATTGATATGCGGTTAGTTACTGTAATTTCAAGCCTGCTCATCAACTTTTACTGCATCATCTGCAGGTTTATCTTCCGCCTTGGCCACCACCACCATGGCAGGACGAAGCAATCGTCCATTCAACATGTAGCCTTTCTGAAATACATTCAATACGGTGTTGGGGGCAACATCAGAACTGGGCTGCATGGTCATGGCCTGATGCACTTCAGGATTGAATGGCTGTCCCAACGGGTTTATCGCCTCGATATTGAATTTCGCAAAAACCGCTTCAAATTGCTTGATCGTCAATTCACTGCCTTCCCTGAATTTAATCACTTCGGGACTATCTCCAGTCGCCGCTTGCAGTCCCAACTCCAGACTATCAATAACACTCAGCAATTCTTTGGCAAATTTTTCCAAGGCATATTTATGGGCATTTTCCAAATCTTTCTGCATTCTTTTTTTCAGATTTTCCATTTCTGCTTGAGTCCGTACCGCTTTATCCCAGTTTTCTTCAACTTTCTTTTCGGCTGCCGTTAACTGTTTCTGTAATTCCTCAATACTGATTCCAGGATCCGCCGGTTGTTCGTCAATTTCACTAACAACGTCTTCCTCGACATGTTCACTGCCTGCTTCCAGAATTTCTCCATTCAACTCGCTATCCGTTTGGCTATCAGTCGCCCCCTGCTTATTACTCATTCGCTACTCCAAAAAATAATGTTTTTTACTCAAGATGACCTTAAAATGGGGATATTCATTTAGGATTCAAGGCGGCTCCCAATAATTTTGCCGTCACATCAACGAATGGAATCACTTTTTCATATGCCATTCGAGTAGGGCCAATCACCCCTAACACCCCAACAACCTCATCATTTACTGAATAAGAGGAGGTTACCAAGCTACATTGTTCAAACGCCTCATAGCCCGATTCTTCACCAATAAAAATCTGTACACCCTCGGCAGCCTGGCATTTATCCAGTAAATGAATCACCCCACGCTTTTGATTAAAGGCGTCAAACAACTGTTTCAGGCGATCCATACTGGATAGCTCGGAAAACCCCATTAAATTAGTCTGTCCACTTAAAACATAATCCTCTTCCGGTTCCGGCTGTTGTTCAAAAGCTTGTTGTGCCATATTAACAGCATCAATCATGCCTTGATTAACCTGTTGCTGCTGGATTTCAAGCTCTTCTAAAACCAATTTTCGCACAGCCGAAATACTCTTCCCCGAATAAACCGAATTAAGATAATTTGCAGCCTGTTGTAACTCAGATGAACTAAAAGCTTTGTCAGTATGAATAATCTTATTATGTACTTCCTGTTCATCGGTAACAAAAATAACCAAAACCCGACTGTTTGATAAAGGCAAAAATTCAATATGCCGAAAACATACAATTTCCCGTCTAGGCAAGGTCACAACACCGGCCATATGAGTGACTTCAGACAATATTCTTGATGCGTTTTCCACAATATCGGGAGCATCTTCATTATCGGCTTCCAGGCCTTCAGACAATTGTTCCAACAACTGTGACTCCAGCGGCTTAACCGTTAAAAGCGAATCGACAAACAACCGGTAACCATTCACTGTAGGAACGCGTCCTGCCGATATATGCGGTGAATGAACCAGCCCCAGTTCTTCAAGATCAGCCATAACATTACGAATGGTGGCAGGACTGAGACTTAACTCTGAATCTTTAGATAGAATACGCGAACCGACAGGCTGACCATCCTGTATATAACGTTCGACCAATGTTTTTAATAAATGAAGCGATCTTTCATTTAAACCCGGGTTATTGTTCACATGACACCTGAATATTATTCATCATCAGCACTCTGAAGCTGCGAGTGCCAACAGGAAAAGCTACCAGTATCTTATATCCTTGTCAACAACATGAAAATCCACTTTTTCAATGTATACGCTGCAATACTGCCGTTAAATTAAGAATATGCGGACTCCGCGCTTACAGCCAGCATTAAATTTAACAAAAAGACTCAACTTATATGGTGGCGATCCGCTGCAAGAGTCCAGGCACTCAGTCAGCGCTGAAAAAAATATCACCATAATAGCTGACAGCATGACCTTTGGCATTATCGGTATCAGTCATAATAGCCAGCGCATCAATATATTGAATATCTTCCCCAAACTGCTGTTTAAAATCCATTTTTACATTACGCTTTTGCTGATACCAGACACCGGTTGCATCGTGCTGGTTACGTAAGGCAATCATAACGGCATTTTCACCCACAAAGGCATTAGGCCAGACAGTTTGCTTTTGCTGATTTGCCGACCAGACGTAATTAATCGCACGGGTTTTCCAGAAAGCCCAACCGCCATTGACAATAACATACACACGTGCAGCATAATCATCCCCCACCCTGGTTTTCTCATTCATGGCTTGTAGACGATTTTCGATACGCCAGCGCCATTGAAGATAAGGTGTTTTATGCAAGTCTATATGCTGTTTTTTAACTAGCCCGGATGCTGTCGCCTCACTGACTGCTTTTAAAACCCGAGTACCGCCTATTTCATCCAGTTGATAATGCGTCTTACCGTCAAATTCCTTAACTTCCCATCCTGTCAAATCTGCTGCTGAAAAATTTCCGACAATCACTGTATCCACGGCAATAGCAGAAAAAGCACATAAGAAGATGCTAGCGACCAAAACGATATTGTTCACAATCCCATCTGCAACAAAACTATCATAGATAATTCACAACTACTCAACGTATTTAAATAAACAGTACATCTTTAATATTAGTTGTTTGTGGAAGAAATGTCGTGGCATGGAGGCCACATTCTAACCTACATGAAGGTAATCACGGCATCTTATTTAGGGAATCGCTGATTTATTCACGATTCCTGTGGCACAAGGATGTGTCACCAAAATCTATGGCTGCAAGCTATTGATTTTACGAGCAAAGCGGAAATAGTATTTCCGTTTTGCGGACGCTGAATAAATCAGGGATGATTGGTTCAGCGCTTCCTTAGTAAGCGACTGATATTAAATATATTCTCTGAACAGTTACACTAAATTCAATAAAAAACCCGAAATGAGCGTTTTATTTCTTCATACTCGTAAAGATAAGGACGCGCGACATCATGGTTAGCAGCGACAATAATCATGTCATGTGAAAAAACCGAGGTGTTGTACCAGTTAAAACTCCCATCAATAACAATATATTCATCAATCACACAATATTTGGAATGTATGGGGGAATACGGCACCGGGTGATCATCCTGTCCATAAACCAGGCCAACAGGAATACCGGCATCTTTCAATCGCTGTACCGCAGGCAATAACGGCCTCTTGAGTTCTTCATCCATAGTGCGTTCCACACCAATACGTCCTTGTCGAGCCAAATGACCATTGAACAATATTTGCACATCAACACCACGATGAAGGGCATGAATCAAAGCATCAATAACGCTATCATGATGATCACCCCGCAATTCTCCAATCAGGAACAGGCAAATACGGATAGAATGCCGGGCGCGATGAATCTCCGCCAGAATGGCATGATGAGGTAAATAGTTTTTTCCGTCTAACAAGGTATGCCTGCCAAATGTATACAGTAAATTAAAATGACTGAACGGATCAATACCGTATTTTTGAATGACTCCGCCGCGCTGACTCTGGAAAATATTATCCAATAGTCGACAGACCCCTTTGGAATGGAACGTCATACCGGATTCCCAATTGGCCCACCAGCGGTCAAAAGTAATATTGAATGACCCCATAATACAGTCCTCATCATTAAAAATGATAAATTTGGTATGCATATCCGGTTCAACTTCAATCATATGATGTTTAGTGGTACAAAAAACACCGATGAGCTCAACCCGCGATTGTTTAAGGCGAGCATAGGTGTGACTGTTAGTCAGGGTCATTTTACGCCAGTCTACAATACATTGAACCCAAACGCCCTGATGACTGGCGTGAATCAGATGATTGATAAAATCATGGTCATCAATACAATCGACACTGACTTTAATGGTGCAAAAGCGCTCTGGATACTCCTGTTTGCAATGTATAACTTTGTTAATATGGTCGTGAATAAAACGCTTAGGGTGGTATGGGTGATGTTGTTGCCCTTTGGTAAATTTCGGCGTCAAATGCAACGACTCAAAATGGTGATTGTACCAATCGACATCACTTTGCAATTCAGCCGGATTAAGCTCATAGCTTCGATAATGGTTTGTTGTCGTCCACTCATCATTGATATACCGATACTGCGGATAGCTGTCCTGTAACTGATACCAGTCCATGAAGATATATTCTTTTTCCGAAGCGATGGAACGCTCATTCAGATGAACGATATAAGAAAACTTGATGCAGTTAATCTTACCGAAATGAGTGGAAAACGGATAAACATAAAAATCCCGGGTGCTGCGTTTATGCCTGTCCCAATGAATATCATGAGCATCACTATCGACAATATAGGTTTCGCAGATATGGTTATCCCGATAGACTTTCAGAATGACTTTTAAATTAGCCTCCACACCATGAAACATCTCGAATTCTATTTTGCCCCAGCGAATGTCAAAGGTATCCCGAAAATCATTGATTCGTTGAAAAAACCCACCCAACTGCCCAAAAAAAGGTCTAGCGTAGCATTCTGCAACAGACATGGTATCTCCTTGTTATTTCGGCTCAAATGTCATTAAATAACCACAATGGTCAGATACCCGACCATAATCCTGCTGGGTAAAGATAACCCTTGCCGATGTTACCTGCAAATCACTGTTTCTGTTTAAAAAGATATAATCAATTCGATAGTCATCGGTCAGATAAGCCCCCCAGTATGCATCATCCACCCGGAATATTTTTTCAAATAACCCTTGCTCATTGGCAGCCAGATATTGATCTTCAAATTCATGACCGTTCACGACCAGCTGGTAGCCTTCAGAACCTGCCGTGATATTAAAATCGCCACAGAGAAAAGTCCCTTTGGGCCTCTTGTCTGACTGACTGTCCGCCCATTCGCACAATCGTTGAAACTGCTGCTGAAAACCATCCTCCCACCAACTTAAATGTACCGAAAATACATTGATATAGCCTATATAAGGCACCCGCAGATAAGCCATGACCACTTTACGCGAATGTATACTGTAGGCATCATGGCTGTCTGACACATATCTGCTTTGCTGTTTTATCAATGGAAATCGACTTAAGATCGCCACACCTTCCCGGTATCTATCAAAGCCCAGATGCGACCAGTCAGTATAAAGGTAAAATGGTGTTTTCAAGCGTTGGTTGATGATATTGGCTGCATTGGAATGCCAATCACCCTGACCATCATTCCAATTTTCCGCAACCTCCTGAAAACAAATAATATCAACCGCCTGTTCATTGATGGCTCTGGCAATCTGCCGGAACTTATAATCCTGATCCGTTTCCTGATAACAATGTAAATTCAGAATCATTACGGTCAGCGGCTTATGGCTGACAACATAATTGCTACCCTCGTTATTATCCCATAAACTCTCTCCAGCAGAGCCTTCACAACTAATGCAGTATTGCAGCCGGAAGGCATCGGCTGTCTTTAATCGTCCGTACCAAAGTTGAATACCATATTGATTGGGATTACGTGCATTACTTTTTGCAACCCTATCCCAATAATTGTTTTTGCAATAACAGGCCGTTTTACGGGTATGCTGCCAATTATCCAGAGTCCAGTGAATCGTAACACTTTCAGCGTGGATAGATTGATTTATCGCAATAGTTACCGGTACCGATTTCTGACCGTCTTTCAGCTGATTTTTAAAACCGATATTGTGTATTCGTTTGCTTGAACCTAGCTGAATACCCGAATCAGCCTGACTGTCATAATTACAGCCCCGGTTATTATCCCAAAACTCCTGCCCCGAAACTCGGTAACGCAGACCAAATTGAATATTCCCTGGTAAAGACCGGTTGGCGGTAAGATGAAAAGTAGCCCGCGCCCACCAGTATTGCCGACCATCATGCTGCTGGCTGTAAAAACAAGCCGGCAAGGTTTGCCAAACACCATCTTCTCCCGCCCACAATACATCAATCTGCTTGTCATAACTGATATCTTTGACCTGTATGAAAAAAATCAATTCCTGACGTGGCGCTCTTTTTTTTCTATTGATGATATTTTCAACGTACAACAGTTGTATGTTAACCATTATTGTTCTCCGTACTGTAGCAGGCTGAATTCAATGAGCGCCATAAGTTAAATCTATGCAAACATCTAAATATAATCACGATAATCAATATCAGGAAATATATCATCCATAATTTCCAATGCGGTTAAATAACGCTCATCAATACGATTTTTACGAATACATTGGTGTAGATAATTGAATCGAGCCAAATGATCAGTAATACGCTTCTCGGCATATTCAGTCGTCGTTCCTGACTTCATAATAAAAGGCCAATCTGATGCCTGAGCCAATAGAATGGATCTGAATGCCTGGTTTAAAGCCCGTTTTTGTAATTCGCTGAGTGCTAATCCTTGCAAATCACTAACCAGTTTTATCATGTCGGCATCGGCTTTATGAATCAATGGATAAATCCAGTTATTGCTTTCATTAATCCAGTAAGAAGAATAGCCATCTTGCCCCCAACTTGATGCCGAAGGTACAGCTTGTTGTTGCCGGGGGTATTGCTCCAAATATTCGCCACAGGTTACTAACTGCAAAGCATGTCTGTTTTCTGCCGCCAGTCGCAAAACATTCTCCAGCCATTGCGGCCCTTCAAACCACCAATGTCCGAACAACTCGGCATCGTAAGGGGCGATAATGATCGGCATTCTGTTCATTTCATGGCTCAATGCCTCTAGCTGTCGTTGCCGCCGTCGAATAAAATCAAGCGCATGCAGCCGTACCTTTGCTAACGCCTGTTCAGGTTGATAAACGTCCTTGACTGAACTTTTCCCGGTAATCCTATGATATTTGATACCAGTATAAGATCGCGATTGACCTTCGGGAAGATAAGATCCAATATAATCCAACGACAGATCAAAGCCAATATCACGATAATATTCTCTATAATCAATATCACCGGGATAACCTTCCTGAGAACTCCATACTTGCCGTGATGAAGCCGGGTCACGACCAAAAGCCGCAATGCCGTTACCACAGTCCACAGGCGCATAAACGGCATTATGTGCTAATTCGCTGGCATCCAGAATAGCGTGACTATCTACAAAAAAATAGTGACTGCCAAGCTCTTTCAAGATATTTTCCACCCCCGGATAATAACCGCATTCAGGCAACCAAAAACCATCAGGATTAAAATCAAAACAAGCCTTAAAGGTATCAATACCCGTCTTGATTTGATTACGCACGGCCGTTTCGCTGTGATTTAACGCGGGTAAAAAGCCGTGAGTTGCCGCTGTCGTTATCAGACATAAATTACCGGCCGCCTGATGTTTTTTGAACGCTGCTAGCAAATCACATTGATATTGTTGTTGATAAATATGTTGAGTATTGATAAAAAAGCGCTGATACCCCTGTGCCAATTTGTGATACTCCGGTTGCATCCGGGTTCTGTGGATTTCTTTCTCCGATAACTTCTGTAATTTGGCTAAATGCTGTAAATAACGCGCCTGCAACAAATCATCTTGCAACATAGTTATCAATGTTGGTGAAATTGACAGCGTTAGCCGATAATCCACGTTGTCCGCCTGTAAGCTATCAAGCATTTTCACCAGAGGCACATAACATTCGGTAATAGCCTCAAACAACCAATTTTCCTCAAAAAATTCGTCATATTCAGGGTGTCGCACATAAGGCAGATGCGCGTGTAAAACAATACTCAGGAAGCCTTTTTTCATCGCGATATTTTTCCCTTGCCTGAGAAATTTTGATTTAAAAAACGAGAAATGACCGTATTTTTCGGCTTTTTTTTCAGCCATTCAAAAGAATCTACACCTTCCTGGGAAAGATAAGTCGTATCCGAAAAGGCAAATGCTACAAACTGATTATCCTGGAATTGTCCGATTGCCGCCGAATAATCACATGCAGCCGACATTTGCGGCAACGAAATAGTCTGCTGACTAATTGTATTATCGAAGATCAGGTCAAAATGCTGTGCTGACGCCGCAATATCACTATCTTTATTGTGAGTCCTAAAGACTCTTAAAACCAATGCCTTGTCAGTCCCCTTATTATTTACTGTTTGCTGCTGTTTTTTATCAAGATACCAATAGGCGTGTAAATGATTCAGGTCTACCGGCATCAGCACACAAACAGACTGGGAAACATATTGAGGAGGATGTACAGAAAATTCACGACTGATTTCATCACTGATGGCTAACAATTCTTTTGTCGAAAATTTTATTTCAGAGATACCGCTTGCTGAACTGTTAGAATATCTTGGAGCATAATCTCGACTGATTTTTTCACCGATAACAGCTATTTCCTCTGCTGAAAGTCTGCTTCGGGAGGCATGTCTAGATTGATAAAGTGCAATCACCAGCAATTATTATTTAAGAATGGTCAAAGCGATAACAATAGGGCTACAGCGTAAGCAAGTACAATTTGTCTAAAAACACCTACTGTTGATAACCGCCATTTACCATTCAGGTTACGCGAAATATGATTAAATAAAAACAAACAATATGGGGGAAACTCTGCGAGTCACACCCCTTCATAAAATTTCAGTAGTTAATTCAGATGGGACAATGGAGTGGACGGCAAGAAGCGCCGCCATCAACCGTCCAGGGATAGCGTCACAGCGCCATTTGCCACCCCTACTGCTACCGAATTTTAAACTACGACGAGCATATCTCATGTTATCAATCTCAAAACTGCAAGGATTAAGGCACCTATAGCCAATGAGGTGGCAACACTCCAGCGTATCAGCAGCTTGATTTCCTGATGCACCCCCATAATATCCTGATGCTGTTGTTCAAAGCGTTTGTCCATACTAGTTTGCATCTGTTCAAAACGCTTATCCACCTGCTCAAAGCGCTTGTCCATACTG
>CAYNIU010000056.1:0-7157 GCA_964397365.1 uncultured Methylomarinum sp.
ACGATCAAAGTTGCCAAAAAAAAAAGATCATCGTATACTTTCAAGCAGCTTACTTGATCAAGCTAGCGTACAAACAAAAACTTCTGGAGGTATTTAATATGAAATGGGAAACACCAGCTTACACAGACCTGCGTTTTGGTTTTGAAGTAACTATGTATATCTACAATCGTTAATCTTAACGTCTTGTATATTAAGAAAAGGGGTCTTTGCAGATCCCTTTTTTTTGCCTGTTGCTTTTTAATCCCGTATCATTAAAAGGATGCTCAAATAGGCTGAGTGACAGGTAATGCAAAAGTAATTACCGTTACCCGCCAACTCAAATATTAATCTACAAACCAGGCAAATCATGAAAATCCGAGTTTTAGGTTCGGGCGCTGGCGGCGGCTTTCCACAATGGAACTGCAACTGCCATAACTGCCATCGCTTACGCCACAATGAAATGAACGGTAAAGCCCGCACCCAATCTTCCATTGCTGTCAGTACTGATGACAGAAACTGGCTGCTTTTTAATACTTCTCCCGATATTCGCGCTCAACTGGAAGCGTTTCCTGCCATTCAACCCAAAGAAGGTATACGCGATACCGGTATCAAGGCTATCATGCTGATTGACAGTCAGATTGACCATACCACCGGCATGTTGATGCTCCGCGAAGGAAAACCTCTGGATGTTTACTGTACGGAAATGGTCAAACAGGATCTAACCAGCGGCTTCCCTTTATTTACCATGCTGGAAGATTATTGCACGGTCAATCATCATCCTATCCCCTGTGACGGCAGCAGTTTTACTATTCCCGGTATAAATGACTTGCGCTTTTATACTCATGCACTAAAAAGCAAGGCGCCGCCTTATTCACCGCATCGACACGACCCTCATGAAGGCGACAATGTTGGCGTTATTGTGGAACAAATATCCACGGGCAAAAAACTTTATTATTCCCCAGGGCTGGGCGAAATTGAAGCGCATGTAATGGCTGCCATGCAGGAAGTTGACTGTATCCTGGTCGATGGTACCTTCTGGACCAATGATGAAATGTGCACTCAAAACATCAGTCCCAAAAAAGCTCGTGAAATCGGCCATTTACCACAATCCGGGCCGGGCGGCATGATTGAAGTTTTAAATCAGGTGGAAAATACTCGCAAAATATTGATTCATATCAATAACACCAATCCGATTCTCGACGAAGATTCACAGGAACGTAAGATACTGGATGCCGCCGGCATTGAAGTCTCTTATGATGGTTTAGAAATTAACTTGTAAAGGAACATCATGAGCTGTTGCGATAACGAATTCGAACCCTGGAGCCGCAAAGAATTTGAAGCCAAACTGCGCGGCATGGAAAAATACTACCACATTCATCACCCGATCCATACGATGATGAATGAAGGCAGATTAAACCAAAGCCAGTTACAAGGCTGGGTTGCCAATCGGTTTTATTACCAGGTCATGATTCCGATCAAAGACGCCAACATCATGGCCAATTGCCCGGATAGAAAAACCCGCGCCATCTGGATACAGCGTATTCTTGATCACGACGGCCATCCTGACGACCCCGGCGGCATTGAAGCCTGGATTCAGTTAGGTATAGCCGTCGGCCTGACGCGTGAAGAAATCACTTCGTTAAAACACGTTTTACCCGGCGTACGCTTTGCTGTTGACGCTTATGTCAATTTTGCCCGTCGTTCAGAATGGCATGAGGCAGCCAGTTCTTCACTAACGGAACTGTTTGCCCCGAAAATTCACCAACAGCGTCTGGATAACTGGCCGGAGATGTACCCCTGGGTCAAGCAGGAAGGTTATATTTATTTTCGTAAACGACTTTCCGAAGCGCGCCGCGATGTGGAGCATGGTCTGGAACTCACTCTAGACTGGTATAAGACCCGCGAGCAACAAGAACATATGCTGGATATTCTAAAATTCAAACTGGATGTATTATGGACTATGGCCGATGCCATGTATATGGCTTATGTCAGCAATATGCAGCCGTACTTTAATATAGAAAAACAATGACACTAGACCCGAATCAGCCAATTAGTTTCTCCCCGTTGCACCGACTGCAATGGGAAGAAGCCCAGCAAAAAGATGTAATTTTGTATCCTGAAGGCATGGTGGAGCTAAACCAGAGTTCCGCCGAAATTCTCAAGCTGTGCGATGGTCAGCGCAAGCCGGAACAAATTGTGACTGAGCTGGAACAAAAATTCTCCCAAACAGGTCTGACAAACGATATTCAACACTTTCTGGAAGTTGCATTACAAAATGGCTGGATCCAACAACCCTAACATTACACCACCCCGCTGGCTGCTGGCTGAATTGAGTTACAAATGCCCACTACAATGTCCATACTGTTCAAATCCGCTGGATTATACGCAATACTCTGACGAATTGAGTACTGATGACTGGAAACGGGTATTGACTCAGGCGCGTAAAATGGGTGCGGTACAACTGGGTTTTTCCGGTGGCGAACCGTTAACCCGGCAGGATTTACCGGAACTTGTCAAACATGCCCGGCAACTGGGTTATTATTCCAATCTCATTACTTCCGGTTACGGAATGAATGAGGAAAAAATAATCCAGCTAAAACAAGCTGGACTGGATCATATCCAGGTCAGTATCCAGGCCAGCACTCAGGAATTGAATGACCATATAGCCGGTACTGAATCTTACCAGCACAAACAGGAAGTGGCACGTCTGGTGAAAAAACACGGTTATCCCATGGTATTATGCGTGGTGTTACATCGGGAAAACATTCATCAAATGCCACAAATCCTGGAAATGGCTGAACAACTGGGAGCCGATTATCTGGAACTGGCTAATACCCAATACTATGGCTGGGCCTATGCTAATCGGGATTTATTATTACCGACCCGGGAACAGTTTGAAGAGGCCGAACAAATCGCTCAGGCTTTTAAAGAAAAAGTTGCCGGTAAGATGAAAATTTATTATGTCATCCCGGATTATTACGAAGATCGCCCCAAAGCCTGTATGAACGGCTGGGGCACCACATTCTTGACCATTGCTCCGGATGGTGTTGCCCTGCCCTGCCATTCTGCGCGTGAATTGCCGGGATTAGACTGTCCCAATGTCAAAGATTACAGCATAGAAGAAATCTGGAATGAATCCAGAGCCTTCAATTTCTTCCGGGGTTATGAGTGGATGAAAGAACCCTGCCGCAGTTGTGACGAGAAAGAAAAAGATTTCGGCGGCTGTCGCTGCCAGGCCTATCTGATGACCGGTGACATGGCTAATGCTGATCCGGTTTGTAGCAAATCACCAGACCATCACGTTATTCAGGAAGCAATTGATTCTGCCAGAGCTTCTGCATTATCGGCAGATGAAAAACCATTGATTTTCCGCAATAGTAAAAATTCGCGGAAATTTTAGTTCCAAGCCCAAGGTTAAGTGTGTTCTGGAAAAATGTCCTTTCACTCTTCTCCTATCCCATGCCACTCTTTAAATAAACCCGCTTCAATGCCAAACATATCAAGGATACGCCCCACCCCCTCATCAACCATAGCACTAACAGAATCGGATTTATTGTAAAAAGCCGGCATGGGCGGATAGATGATTGCCCCCATTTCTGTAGCGCAAGCCATATTGCGAATGTGGGCAAGATTTAAAGGTGTTTCACGCGGCATAATTACCACTTTTCGACGTTCTTTTAAGGCCACATCCGCAGAGCGAGAAATCAGGTTATCACCAAAACCATGGGCAATGGCTGCCAATGTCTTCATTGAGCACGGCGCTACAATTACGCCTTCTGTTTTAAATGAACCGCTGGCAATACAGGAAGCTATATCGTTGATACCATGAGTGACATCGGCCAATTCATACAAAGTTGAACGCCCCATGTCTAACTCATATTTCAGATTGACCAGACCAGCGGCCGAAATAACCAGATGTGTTTCCCAATTATCGAATTGCTGTAATATCTGTAGTATTCTAACACCATATATGGCGCCCGTCGCACCGGTCATGGAAATGACCAGCCGTTTCTTTCTGTCACTCAAATAAGATGCAGCCAATTGTACATTGTTCCTAAAATAAAAAGCGTTGATGTCAATACCAAACCGAAAGACCAGAACATAAAACGATTCATTTTTTTATCCATTTGCTCAAAGCGTTTGTCTACCTGTTCAAACCGCCTTTCTACCCGCCTCTCTGCCTGCTCAAATTGTTTAATCATATCTTGACGCAGATCCATCCGCATTTTATCCGCCATTTCAAAACGGTTGAACATATCTTGACGTAATTCCATTCGCGCCTTTTCCGCCATCTCGAAACGTTTGTCCATTTGTTCAAAACGATTGAGCATATCTTGACGCAATTCCACTCGCGCTTTTTCCGCCATCTCGAAGCGTTTGTCCATTTGTTCAAAACGGTTGAGCATATCTTGACGCAATTCCATTCGCGCCTTTTCTGACATCTCGAAGCGTTTGTCCATTTGCTCGAAACCTTTCAGCATAATTTCACGCTGATGCTTCAGCTCATCCTCAATATGTATTGTACGTTCGCGTAAATCTATTTCATAACGCACATTAGCCAGATTAACTTCAGGAAGTTCTGCAATTTCATGCTTAATTAATTGCTGAATCTGTAGTATATCTTCTTTTGCTAAAGCCATACTCTCCCCATTAACACAAACTATGTAACATTCTATCAGTTGCAGCCACTAGTGCATCAATCATTTCATCACCCTGAGCAACATGCCCGGCATTTGCCAACACTTTATATTGCGCATCAGGTAAGAGTTTAGCCAAACTATATCCAGCCTCTACAGGACACACCATATCATTTCGGCCATGAATAATGATTGTGGGAATATCCTGTAAATCAATACATGAATCGAGAATCTGATTGTTATCAACAAAATAATGATTTTTAGCAAAATGCATTTCCATTTGCACCTGCAGAACCATTTGTTCGCTAATATGCTGAGGAACATCATCAGAACGATAATCACTACCTAATGCAGTTTGTCCACCCCAGGCCATCCAGGCTCTGGTCACTCGTCTTTTCGCCAATTCATCATTGCCAAATACAGTGTCAAACAAACTTGATAACAAATCATCGCACTCTACTTGCGGAATACTATTGACCAGGTTTTGCCATAATTCCGGGTAAATTCTGACAGCACCGTCCTTCACAAACCAGTCCAGATCCTTTTGCCTGGCCAGAAAAACACCGCGAAGAATCATCCCTGTAACCCTTTGTTTATATTGTTGGGCATATAGCAATGCCAACGTTGCTCCCCAGGAGCCACCAAATAACAACCATTGCTCAACACCTAGTTGCTGCCTGATGCGCTCTATATCCTCAATCAAATCCTGTGTAGTATTAGCTTCCAGCGCTCCAAATGGCAAAGAACGTCCACACCCCCGCTGATCCAGTAAAATGATATGGTAATAGTCAGGATTGAAAAATCGTCGATGATCCGGCCGACAGCCGGAACAGGGGCCGCCGTGTAAAAAAATAACGGGAAAACCTTGTGGGTTCCCACATTGTTCAACATAAACCTGATGCAACGTACCCGTTTCAAGAAAAAACGAGTGGAAAGGTTCGATTTCCGGGTAAAGGATATTCATATACTTTATGTAGGTCGCAGATACGCTTTTCTATGTGTATCGCTCAAAAAATTCAATACTGTAAATTTATGGCAAGGGTATTGATAATCAAGCGTTTATTGATGAATTTGCAGCTCTTTTTGACAAATATTCCACTATCGAATCAGCAATGCCGGACATGGCGTAAGCAGGAACTAAAAGTCTGCGGTTAAGCATATTTATTAGCAATGGTTGTAAGTACGCATGAATGCACACTTACAACCAGGTCTTATTTGAAAACCAACAAAAACCCAGCCCTCCGTAAGTAGAGGTGTAGCACACTGAGTCCATACTTATACTTGAAATCAGTTAAATTTTAACTAATATTTCGCCTTTTCCAGTTTCTGCCATATCCCCACCATAACGCCGCACCCGGTTAAATAGCACTGATTCTTGTGAAAATTTACTGTCCAGGTTTTTAAATGAGGCAAACAATATAGGAAGAAATGCCAACGTATGAGAACCACAATCATTAAAGGTTGCTGACAGTTGCGGTTGCTCCCACAAAAGCAATGTACCCCGGCGCATGGCATAGCCTGGATAACGTCCTGTCTTTCCCATGACCGCAATGGTGCCGGCAATCATCCTTGAGCCACAATAGTCGCCGACTTTGCCTTCTATCAATATGTGACCACGACGCATATGATCGCCAGCTCTTTCCCCGGCATCGCCTTTTACCAGAATGGTACCGCCTTTCATTCCTTGTTTATTTCCGGGCAATGCCGCGCCGAGAAAATCTCCGGCATTACCGTCAATTTGTAACAAACCATTCTTCATCTCGCAGCCTGCATAAAGTCCAGCATTTCCCTGAATATGAATGTGACCTGATTTCATATTCTGCGCCAGATAAGCCCCGGCATCACCCTCGACAGTAATGGCTCCACCATCGAGTTCTTTACCGATAAAATCCAGTTTTCCATAACTGCCGGCAATAACAATATCTTGCGTGTTGGATCCTTTGATTTTAAATAATTTATCAACCCGCACTTTGCGTTTACCATTCTGCAGCTCAATTGCACCGATTTCAGCCGGATCCATGCCTCGCAGTTTTTGACACACCAGCGGTGACATATCAACACGCTGATCCAGTCGTTGTTTCATTGTCAATGTTAATGCACTCATGCCATGATCTCCTGCAGATGGAAGTGGAAAGGTCCCAATTTGCCACCGTAGTTCCCGGCGCTAATACGCTTGATGCCATTTTCCGCACCTAGTTCACAAACTGCCTGTATACCAACACGCATGGCGGCACTGATTGCTTCTTCAGTCAAACCATCAATCACAATTTCCATCACCGATTCAATTTCCGGCGATAATTCACTTTTGGTAATACCTTTCAGAGTCGGACAGAAAGCATCATTCGTCGATGCGCCCAAGGCCGGATATTTAGACCCCACTTTGGAACCGGAACGAACCACCCCCCCCGGAAACGGCATGATGACATCTGCTACTTTACGCATTTCTTCAATTGCCGCTTCACAGGCCGCTAAAGCTTGTGGTTGTGATTCCGCCAGCACCAGAAAATTACCGCCGCCCACGGCATCAACCTGTCCTGTAGT
>CAYNIU010000056.1:7257-14222 GCA_964397365.1 uncultured Methylomarinum sp.
GAAATCATCGCCCATTTTTCGTTCTGTGCAGTAATAATGGCTCGCGTTCCTTTCATCGGAAACGCTTCAGCGAAAGTTTTATCAATTGTTACGCCATTGATAATCATACTGCACCTCCAACCAGTGGATGCTCCGTCAAGCTGCCGCGCCCATCTTCGGTGATTTCATCATCGCTCATTTTAAAGTTACCTAATTTCATAGTCAGATAGCGATCAAAATAGCTTTGCAAGTCTTTTTCCACAGACTTATCGTATTCCGGTTTAACAACATGAGTTGTTCCCCATTTTACATGCACGACTTCACCATCTTTGACCACCAGTTCACCGTCCTTAAACACATAGTCAGGTTTCTCGAACATTTTCTCTCTGTCCGCATTTTCAGTATATACAGTAATATCCGCCCAGTTACCGGCAGCCAATCCGCCACGATCCTGCAAGCCGATCAATCTGGCCGCTCCGGCACGGGTCATAATGGCAATTTCCTGTAATGAATATTCCCGGTCGATTGAAGCCAGGGTTGTCATTTTCTGCGCTTCAGGATGTATCGTCGCCAGCATATCATTCCGGAAACTCTTATCCATCAACAAGCGAATCAGATGGGGATAGCTGGTAAACGGAGCGCCATTAGGATGATCCGTGGTCAGGAAAATACGCCAGGGGTCATCAACCAACAGAAATGTTTCCAATCCGATTGCCCATTGCAAGGCATTGACGAAATTCTGATCACGATATTTGAACGGCACCACCCCGCAACCGGCATCACATTCAATATCCATACACACCCATTTGTTCGGACTGGCGAACTTATGGTTGGCATGCTGACGCATGTTATCGCCGGAAGCCGTCACGGTTTGTCCAAACAGTACCTGTCCGACATCAACGGTAATATTTTTGTTTTTGTTAATGGATTCAGCAATCTGTGCAGCACCGGAGGAAAATTTGAAATCACCTTCGGTACCATAGCTGTGAAATTGTATGTGAGTCAGATGCATAGGTAATCCGCCAATACCCTGAATAGTATCCAGCGTTGTTTCAACATTTCCTGGCACCCCCAGGTTACAACCATGCACATGTAATGGGTGAGAAATGCCCAACTCTTTAACTGCAGTTGCTAAAACCTGCAAAATTTGCCGCGGCGTCACATCGTAGTAGGTATTTTTTTCATCCAGATCCAGCTTGCGTTGATTAAATTTAAAAGCGCTGATGCCGCCGGCATTCACAACCTTGATACCAATTCCTTTTGCTGCTTGTAAGGTCCAGGCGACATAATCGTTAATGGCTTTTTGATCTTTCTTGGCCGTCATCATCCGCAGTAAATAATCATCACTACCCATCAGCACATAACCGCCTTTATCCAGAATCGGAATATCAGCCATTTCCATATGCGCCTGCCGCGCATTAACCGGCAACACAGCCGGTTCAAATGCTGTGGTATAGCCCATTTCTGCATAACGATAACCGGTTACATAAGTGCTGGGCATGGCATGACCGCAACCGGAACGGGTTATCTGGGTACGCACCACTGGATCTGCGCGATGATCTTCCGGCAACAGAATCCTGGCAATATTACCTTTGCCGCCACCAATATGCGTATGCATATCAATAGCTCCAGACATGACCACCTTGCCTTTAAGATTGTATTCTTTATCAATTCTTACATCCTTCTTCGGCTTGGCAATAATTTTGCCGTTTTTGATGTAAATATCCCGTTTTTGTCCATCAACCCCATTTGCAGGATCGTAGACTGTTCCACCTTTTAGTTTAATCAGCATTTTTCACCTGCAACGCTTGTTCAATGGCATTCAGTACATCTGCCGTACTGGGCAAGCCGGAATTTCTCAATTTTTTCAGACGGATAGCCACCACATTATCAAGACGATAAGCATGTCCGGCATGATCAATACCCGGCGTCCCAACCGGAATATAGACATCCGGCTGTTTATCGAAATTCATTCCGGAACGCCCAATAACGACTGTCGGCACCTGCGTCTGAGGTCGAACAGCGGCTGTATTAAAGGCTTGCACCCAAACCAGTGCATCCGCTTCACCATTTGTCAACAATAAATCACTATCATTCAAAAACGGATCATATTCCGGATAACCCCGGCTAAAACGAATTCGCGCCGGATAACCTGTTGTCCAGCCACAGACCTGGTTGGCTGTCTGGTCTCCTTCCTTACCTCCCAGTGGAAAACCGGAACAACGGCTGCCTTGGTCATTGATATCTTTAACCAGATTGCACAATACTTGTACCGTCAGTTCGCCCTGACTGATATTCAGTGCCCCGGCCGCCCAGGTAACCACACCGTACTGAGCCGCTTGCAACTGTTCGGCAAGCTGTTGCAATTCTGCAATAGCAATACCCGCTACCGATTCTGCAATAACCGGATTGCCTTTTACCAGGGCGGATAAAACTGCCATCACTTCCGGTAAATCCTGGTCGTCACATCTCAGCACCTTAGCTTTTCGACCATCGGACGAAGTTGAGGCATCACCGGATGGGGCTTTACCGAGATATATAATGTTACGGCCACTGGTATCCGGTAAATGCATAGCGACTTCATTCCACAAATAACGTTCATAAAAACGCGGCGCAAAAGCTTCCAGATCAACACCCACTACTAACAGTAAATCACAGCGATTCTTGATTTCTGCCAGGGTCGTTGTCATCCAACCGGCATCCTGCATGGCCAGAAAATTACGTCTGGCCGCAGTAAAATTCATGTTATCCACCACAGCGCCGCTACGATCAGCAACGGCCAACAAAGCTCGCATACCATTGACGTCAGTAGCACACCCTCCCATTACAGGCAGATTACTGCTGTTCAATATTTCCGCAGCCTTACTGACGGCCTGTTCCAAGCTGACTTCCTGACCATCAATTCTGGGGTTGGTATCGGTAATGGGCTGTTCAAATGCCGGTGTATTGACAGCACAACCATTTTCAGTCACCCGCAGTGCGATACCATCGACCTGAACGCTCAGATCATCAGTACCGATACCGCAAAAAGGACTAGGCACTTCTGTTATTTCAGTCATATAAATTCATCCTTTACTTTCTATCGATCTAATCCTATCACATATGTATCCTTTCCCTATTTTAAAATCAAATCCATAACTACGCCAATTAACATAGCGCCTGAATCAAAACCACTTACAGCAAACTACGGATTTATAAAACGATGTCATTTAACCTATTCAAAACGGGTCATATCACACAAAACCACTATCTATCAGTGAAAATAAAAAATAAATTTATTAAATTCAATGACTTAAAAATTGGCAACAAAAATGCGTTAAAATTAAATGGCAAATCACCCTGAGAACCGCAAATGACTAGCAAAGATATAACACACAATAAAAACGATATTCAAAAATTGAGTCTGGTTATGCTATTGACCAGTCTGCTACTGTTATTAATTCCATCTTCCGTCTGGTCACACGGTTGGGCCGGAAAACGTTTTTTTCCGTCAACACTGGCCACCGAAGATCCTTTCGTCAATGATGAATTTTCTATTGTAACAGGACATATCAAAGCCCCTAATGAGGATGGTGATTTAACTCGGTCAACGACCATAGATGCTGAATATACTAAAACGATTTTCCCAAATTTTGGTATCAGTCTGGGCGCTGCCTACAATTTCGTCCATGATGTCAATGGAGGTTCTAATCAGTCAGGATTCAGTAATTTGGAAGTCGGCGCTAAATACCAGTTCCTGACCAGTGAAAAATATGAATCATTATTATCTCTTGGACTGGGCGCTACCGTGGGAACTACCGGTGACATCAATGTTCCGGAATCAGACATCTTTTCAACAGTCGCTCCGGGAATATTCTTTGGTCAAGGTTTTGGTTTTCTGCCGAAAAGATTGAAATATCTTCGCCCCTTTGCCTTTACCGGTTTGCTTCAGGCAAATGTACCTTTATCCAGCCATAGTATTGTTGACGGCGTAGCCAGTCAAAACTCAAATACTTTGACCTGGGGCGGCGCCATCGAATATTCTATTCCCTATTTACAGGCATTTATTAAAGACGTGGGTATCCCTGCGCCTTTCAACCGTATGATTCCATTGGTCGAAGTTTCTGCAAGCAGTTGTATGGATAGCGCCTGTTCAGGAACAACCGGCACTATCAACCCCGGTTTTACCTGGGTCGGAAATTATATACAGCTTGGCCTTGAGGCGACCATTCCTGTTAACCATGCTACCGGCAATAATATCGGTGTTCTGGCTCAATTTCATATTTATGTTGACGATGCCGCTCCAAAAACTCTTGGCCGCCCTTTATTTGGAAACTGATCCATGAAAACAATATTAACATTATTCAAAATAACGCTTTTCCTTCTCCTGCAATTATGGTTCTCCCTGGCGCAGGCCCATGCCTTTATCGAACGGTCACAGCCCAAGCCCGGCGAAGAACTTAACGTAGCGCCTAAAGTCATCATCCTCACCTATAATAAAAATATAGAACCTGCATTCAGCAGTATTCAAATTGTCCGGGAAGAATCACAAATACTGATTGAAACAGGAAAAGCTCAAGCTGTAGAAAACGAACCCAATAAACTGCTTCTGCCATTACCGGAACTGACCCAAGGTGAGTATCATATCAATTGGGTTGTTTTGTCCCGCGATGGACACAGGACAATGGGCGATTACACTTTTGTTATTCAATAACCGCGCTTTGTTATGACTCATTGGATTCATGTACTCACAGCATTATTGCAATATACCGGACTCATTGTTCTGATAGGCGCCCTGGCAACGCACAATATAAAAAATATTAACGTTCCCCCGATATTTTCGACAACGGTTCAAGAAAGGCTTAACAGCACCCTCATCACAGCGTTGACAGCATTAACACTCAGCGCCCCTGCGGTATTAGCGATACGCGCCACGATGATGACAGGCCGCCCCGTGGGCGAAATAATGCCCACATTGCCAACATTGCTGTTACACACGCATTATGGCTTTGTCTGGTTAGTCCGTTGTGTATTACTGATAAGCCTATGGTTACTTGTTATACCTCTGATAAGGACTAATAAACAATGGCTGGTCAAACCCATGTTTATTGTTGCCACCTTGATTGCCTGGACTTTAAGCGCTGCCGGTCACGCTTCTGGATGGGACGATTTTAGCTGGCAACAATTAACAGACTGGTTGCATATCATCAGTGCTTCATTGTGGGCAGGCAGTATGCTAAGCACGCTATTTGTAATTTGGCCGTTATTGCATTCCGACTCTTGCCTGAATTTCATCAACCATGCCGCATTACGTCTTTCCCGGCTTGCCAGCAAAGTGTTTATGCTGGTCATAGCCACTGGTCTAGTTAATCTTTATTTACAGCTTTCTACACCAGGCGATTTAGTCAACACAAGTTACGGGCAAATTTTATCCATCAAAATCATTCTGGTTGTGATGATGCTGTATTTTGCTTTCATTAATCGCTATCGTTACTTAGCGTTAAGGCAACAACAAACTGATCATAAAACACCTCTATTGACAAAAATCGCCCACTTCCTTTTGTTTTTTGCACCGGGATTACAGCAACAATCCGATAAAACGGTGAGTCGTCACTTTTTCCAAATACTTATTCTGGAAACTTTATGTCTACTTGCCGTGTTAGTTTGCACTTCTATTCTTAGACATGGGCCGCCACCACCACATAATATGATGATGTGAACAATCCCAAGTCTTTTTATGCGCCTGAAATTATCACAAATTGTATTGAGTCCATACGTAAAACCTGGCCCCACAGGGAATTTATCTGACACCTGTCCCGAAGCTTTTCAACATTTTTCACCTCTCATAAGCAAGTTACGTTAAAATATTCGGCTAATATCCGGTTATATTATTGCTATGCTTAATAAACTATTATTATCACTCGTTTATGTCTTGGCTTTAGGCGCATGCGCCACCAGCCCAACCGGCAGATCACAATTTATTGTCATGCCCGATGCCCAAATCAATCAAATGGGACTACAGGCTTTTGATAACTTGAAAACACAAAAACCCATCAGTCAAAATCAGCGATATATACAATTTGCCGATTGTGTAACCCAAGCGTTGACCAATGAGGTCGGTGGCAACTGGGAAATTGTGGTTTTTCAGGATGACACACTAAATGCCTTTGCCTTACCCGGTAATAAAATTGGCGTTCACAGCGGATTAATCAGGCTGGTCGATAATCAGGACCAACTGGCCGCGGTAATCGGCCATGAAATCGGCCATGTCATTGCCCGGCACAGTAACGAACGGCTGTCACAGAAGACTGCCGTCAATCAGGGTGTAGCGCTGATTCAGGCCATCAGCGCACCGCAAACCGCATTGGGACAAACGGCTATCGGTCTGCTCGGTATTGGCGCACAATACGGTATTCTGCTACCTTACAGTCGTTCTCAAGAGAGTGAAGCGGATATTATCGGTCTTGATTTAATGGCGAAAGCAGGATTTGACCCACGCCAGAGTATTACATTGTGGCAAAAAATGTCTACGGCCAACAACGGTCGACAACCTGCAGAATTTTTATCAACGCATCCATCAAACAGCTCTCGTATTGAGAATCTGAATAATCGTATACCTCAAGTCATGTCTGTTCGCCAGCAAGCTTTGGCCATTGGCAAGCAGCCACGTTGCAAAAAGTAATGAACCCATTTCTTAAACAGTTACATCCCTATCCTTTTGAAAAACTGCAGCAACTCAAACAGGGCATTACACCTCCTGCTCATAAGCCACATATTGCGCTATCAATAGGCGAGCCTAAACAGCCTACTCCGCATTTTATTCAGGAAACGCTGTTAACGCATTTACATGGCCTGGGTAACTATCCCACGACTAGGGGCTTGCCGGAATTGCGGGAAACAATTGCAGAATGGCTCAGTAGGCGGTTCAATATTGCCCCTGAATATATTTCTGCAGAGCGGCATATATTACCGGTTAACGGTACCCGGGAAGCCTTATTTTCCATTGC
>CAYNIU010000057.1:0-14189 GCA_964397365.1 uncultured Methylomarinum sp.
ATAACAAGGGGATATACCGCTTATATTCTAAACTGTTTAACAAGGGCATTAAGCTCTTCCGAAACCTGATTTAATTCGACAGTCGCTTTATCCGCCAATTCCGCATTTTCTGAACTCGTCGCCGCCTCATTCATGATATTCATGACATTCCGGTTTATTTCTTCGGCTGTAGCCGCTTGTTCTTCAGTTGCACTGGCAATTTGTGCATTCATGTCACTAATGACAGTGACAACTTCACTAATTGAAGCCAACACAGCACCGGCCTCATTTGACTGATTGACACTTTGCGCCACTTTCGATTGACTTTCATTCATGACTTTTACCGCTTTTTTGGTTCCCGCCTGCAAACGTTCAATCATTGCCTGAATTTCTTGTGTAGACTCCTGAGTTCGACTGGCTAATGTTCGCACTTCATCAGCAACAACGGCAAAACCACGTCCCTGCTCTCCTGCTCGCGCCGCTTCAATAGCAGCATTCAAAGCTAACAAATTAGTCTGTTCAGCAATTCCTTTAATCACATCAAGAACGCTCCCGATACTGTCACTTTCAGATTCCAGTGTATTCAGTGTTGCGGTAGCATTATCCATCTCCAGAGCCAGATTCTGAATGCCTTGAACAGTGTTATTGACGATTTCCATTCCTGAATGCATGGACTGATTGGCATTCTGCGCCTCATTCTCGGTGCTTGTTGCACTTCTTGCCACCTCTGCCACGGTCGCTGACATCTCGGTCATTGCAGTGGCCAACTGCTCTGTTTCTTGTTGCTGGCGATGAATGGCCGCCGAGGTTTTATTTGATACCGTTGCTGTTTTATCAGCCGAATCCGCGAGTTTCTGAGTCACTTGCGCCACATGTTTAATCAAGTCATGTATTTTGTCAATAAACTCATCGAAGGCTCTGGCCAACATACCCAATTCATCATTACTGGTATCGTTAAGTCTTCGCGTTAAATCACCATCGCCTTTGGCTATATCCTGAAGATTAAACAATGTCGCATTGATTCGATTGATAATGGATTTTTTGAAAAAAACAGCCGTTGCTATCAACATGGCCAAAACAATCAGTATCATAGTTATAGTTGCATCCAATATTCTGGCGTTGTTTTGATTGGCTATAGCGGTATAAATGGCAACCAGATCATTACTAAGTTTTCTGAGTCGATTGGATTGATGCATTACCCCGTTAAAAGCCTGCCGGTATTGACTGGAACCTGGTTTGGCAGCCAACAAATCTGCTACAATATTCTGAAAGTCAGCAAAACTGTTTTCTATTTCAGCAATCTTGGCTTGTGCATCGGTATCATCAATTCTGTCAAGAACGCCCATTTGCTGTAATTTCAGATCCAGAGGATATTGTCCGCCATTTTTAACGGCCATCAGGGTTTCAGCAAATATTTTTTTGTCCTGTTCATATTCATTCAAATTGGCATTCAAGACTTCCCGTCCCAGATCAATATCCTCTGAAAACAGAATATCAAACCGGCGCAGACCCAAAATATCGCCTACTCGAATACCAACCCCTTGATATTTGACATGACAACTGACACAAGCATTAACCGTTGCTCTGTCAGTCGTATAAAATCGTTGATAAAGCTTGCCCTTATTTTCATAAATGGTGTTATACATATCCTGCGGATGCTCTTTAAGATATGCAAAAGCGGCGGCATCCGCTTGAAATTTAAACCCCTGTTCAGGGTTAATCGGTGCTTCAGCAATAATACTGATTGAATCAGAAAACTTATCATCAAAACGCTCATTCACAAAGCGGGTAAAGGTTGCCGGAAACGGCAATGTGGTGTGATCCGGATGCATGGCCAGACCGATACCGGAAGCCTTTGCCGTTTCGACCACTTTGTCAGTAAAAACCGCTCTCATACTGGTAACATAGCGATTCAAGCGCGACACCTGCTGTTTTACATTTTCTTTTTCGCTCTTTGCCATCCCATAGCCCAGAACCGACTTGGCCATTGCCTGTGTCAACATGCGTTGTCGCCCCAAAGCATTCACTACTTCGGCGTCTCCTTCTGACTTTTTCAAAGAAATAAAAATGAAGCTTGCAGCAATTAACATAACAACTGCAATTGCCGCCAAAGTAACGTATGTTTTTATTTCAATAGGCCCTATTTTCACAGAATTCTCCAATTTAAAGTCTTTTGCATTAGCATTTAAAGGATTCTTATCGCATCCCTGTCGCTCCGACGAATCTGGCAAGCAGATGATAACCCAAGTATAGCCAAGAACCACAAATCCGTAATGAAAAATTATTCATCTCATACACAAATACTGCATCCATTTCAAAACAACAGTAGAATATGCCAATTTTTTAATCAATGTTTGGATTTGTTCTGTGGAAAACTTCACGCCTTATTCCTCCATACTGGGCGGCGCCTTGATCGGCCTTAGCGCCACTATCTTATTATTGTTTAACGGCCGGATTTCTGGTATTAGCAGCATTATGAACGGTGTTTTTAAATCCCCCAAAAATGAAATGCGCTGGCGCTCTACATTTTTAGCGGGACTGATCGCAGGCGCTGTATTGTTTCAACTCATTGCCCCTGATTTTATTGTCCCCCGCCAGGGTTATCCTCTGTGGCTGGTTGCTGTCGGCGGCTTTCTGGTTGGGGTCGGCACTCGTTTGGGCAGTGGCTGTACTAGCGGTCATGGTATTTGCGGCATAGCTAACCTGTCTTTACGCTCCATCTATGCCACGCTATCATTTATGGCTAGCGGTTTTATCACTGTTTACTTGCTCAAACATGTTCTGGAAATGGTATGAATAAAATAATCATTGCTCTGCTGAGCGGTATTCTTTTTGGTCTGGGCTTATCACTGTCACAAATGGTCAACCCGAATAAGGTAATGGCTTTTCTGGACATCGCCGGCAACTGGGATCCCAGCCTGGCTTTTGTTATGATCGGCGCCCTGAGCATTGCCATGCCGGCCTTTAGAATAGTGCTGAAGCGGCAAAAGCCCTTGCTGGACGATGGTTTTCATGTATCGCATAAAACAGCTATCGACAAGCCGTTATTGTTTGGTGCCGCCATCTTCGGTGTAGGTTGGGGTATGAGTGGTTATTGTCCCGGCCCGGCTGTGACCAGTCTGGGTTTTGGTAATCTGGAAGCCTTGGTTATGGTCATTTCGATCTATGCCGGTTTTTTCAGCGAACGGTTTTTTACCCGCAAATAGATTTTTTCACAAGTGTCTCTTTTATATCCTGATAAACCCGAAAAAATCTACAGCGTCAGTCAGCTTAACAGGGAAACCAAGCACCTGTTAGCAGATCATTTTCTAACCGTCCGTGTAGAAGGTGAGATTTCCAACCTTAGTACACCATCTTCCGGGCATATTTATTTTTCCTTAAAAGATAGCAATGCCCAGGTGCGTTGCGCAATGTTTCGCATGCATCAACGAAGGCTGAAATTCAGACCTGAAAACGGCAAACAAGTGATCATTTCCGCCCAGGTCAGTCTGTACGAACCGCGCGGCGATTATCAACTGATTGTCGAACATCTGGAAAAAGCCGGAGACGGTACACTGCGTCTGGCTTTTGAAAAACTGAAACAAAAATTGCTAACCGAAGGGCTATTTGAACAAAGTCGTAAACTGAAAATCCCACTGATACCTAAACAAATTGGTGTTATCACATCACCGACCGGCGCTGCAATTCATGACATTATGACCGTACTGAAACGACGTTTCCCGGCTATTCCGGTCATCATTTATCCAGTAGTTGTCCAAGGTGGAAAAGCCAAAAATGAAATTGTAGCCGCTTTACAAACGGCCAACAGGCAACAAGCGGTTGATGTACTCATTGTTGCCCGGGGCGGCGGATCATTGGAGGATTTATGGGCCTTTAATGAAGAAATCGTTGCCCGAGCTATTGCCGCCAGTGAAATCCCGGTGATTTCTGGAGTCGGTCATGAAGTCGATATCACCATTGCCGATTTTGTTGCCGACCTGCGTGCACCTACTCCATCAGCTGCCGCAGAACATGCCGTCCCCGAGCAACAGGAATGGCTCAATATTTTTAAAGCTTTCGAGACTCAATTGCAGCAGCAAATCCAACGGATTATATTACACCACAAACAAACCCTTGATTGGCTTAACCACTCACTGCAACAACAGCATCCCGGGCAAAAACTGCAACGTAACGCGCAGCATCTTGATGAATTGGAAAAGCGCTTATTACGCACATGGGAACAGTCAATAATCCAGAGTAAAAACAGGCTTGAAGTCAATATCAACGCATTAAAGCAACACAACCCAAAGGAAAAAATCGGTTATCATCAGCAGAAATTACACTATTTTGAACAACGCGTTAAGCGAGCCATGCAACTGAAACTGCAACAATTGTATCGAAAACAAACCGCCATCAGCCAAACTCTGCACACAGTCAGCCCGTTGGCAACACTAGATCGCGGCTATGCCATCGTAAAGTTGTCATCAAGCAATCAAATCATCAAATCCAGTGTTCAGTTAGCGATAAACGACATTACAGAAACCCGTTTAGGTAAGGGTTATATTATCAGCCAGGTTAAAGAGATAAAACATGATTAAACTCATCCTATTTTTATTACTACTCCCTACCAACTTATGGGCTGCAAAGCTGCCTGATCAACTGGCAGTTCCCGGCGGCATCGCTAAAATTGCAGTGGCGGATAGCCGTGCGCCTGCTCCCACAGTTTTCTATAACAACAACCGAGTTCTGGTTACCCGTAACGGTGATCACTGGATTGCGTTAGTGGGAATTCCACTGTCTACCCAACCCGGTCGTAACACCATTAATGTTATTGAACAACATGGTAAATCCCAAATTCCTTTTACCGTTAACGACAAAAATTATCCGGCGCAACGGATCACTATCAAAAAGAAAAGAATGGTAACAGGCTTTACCGATGAAGACCTGAAACGTATCAAAGCCGACAAAATCAAAATGGCCAAGGCGAAAGCCGTATGGTCTGAACAGAACACTGACACTCATTTTATTGCGCCGGTAGACGGTCGATTAAGCAGCCTGTTCGGCTTAAAAAGATTTTTTAACGGCATCCCCAAGCGACCGCATAATGGTCTGGACATTGCCGCTCCTACCGGCGCCCCCATTGTTGCGCCCGCTTCTGCAAAAGTTATTAACACCGGCAATTATTATTTTAACGGTAACACTGTTTTTCTGGATCACGGACAAGGACTGTTAAGTGCTTATCTGCACATGGACAATATCCAGGTAAAACCCGGCGATATTGTACGCCAAGGGCAACAACTGGGTACTGTAGGTTCAACAGGAAGAGTCACCGGCCCTCATTTGCACTGGATTGTCTATTTGAATAAAACGCCGGTTGATCCCGCTCTGTTCATTAGCAATGATATTCCCAGACTGGCTGCACGTAATCATCAATAATGGCATCACTTCGAACATTATACTGAACTGTGTATACGAATCCGCACACCAATTTTCACACAATTTATCCATTGAAAAAACCTCAAAGTTTGTATTTCACTCCAGATTATCTACAATCTGAAAGACAATTACGGAGCCTCTATGTCTTTCAGGAACAATCGCTTTATTAAACAGATTTTCAGCAGTTTCATCGACCTGGCTCCGATTCTTGCCGTGGTATTGTTTTTTCAACTAGTGATTATTCAGCAGCCGATTCCTGACATTTTTAATCTTATTACCGGCATGGTGCTTGTTATTCTCGGTTTAACCTTGTTTGTTCAAGGCCTGGAACTCAGTTTATTTCCAGTTGGCGAAACAATGGCATATGCTTTTGCCCGTAAAGGCAGTCTGTTCTGGTTAATGTTGTTTGCCTTCTGTCTGGGATTTGGTACCACCATTGCCGAACCTGCTCTGATTGCAGTAGCGGATGAGGCGGCTGATATTGCCACTAAAGGGACACTCATAAAGTCTGACAATCAATCCCGGCAACAATATGCCCTTGGTCTCAGAATCAGTGTCGCTTTATCGGTTGGTTTTGCCATTGTTATCGGCGTACTGCGCATTCTACGCGGCTGGCCACTACATTATCTCATCATCAGCGGCTATTGCTGCGTTTTAGTGATTACCCCGTTTGCACCTGCGGAAATAATTGGCATTGCCTATGATTCTGGTGGTGTTACGACATCTACAATTACTGTTCCTTTAGTTACCGCCCTAGGTGTCGGTCTCGCCAGCTCCATCAAAGGAAGAAATCCCATGGTAGATGGATTTGGCCTGATTGCCTTTGCCTCGTTAACACCAATAATTTTTGTAATGATCTATGGAATGTTGCAATGAGCGAAATAACACATTGGCTACTGATCTTCTGCGACTCCCTGCTGGAAACAACCCGGGATATTTTGCCTATTGCCGTTATTATCATCGGTTTTCAATTACTGGTTATTCGCAAACCCTTACCCAATCCAGGAAAAACCCTGCTGGGCTTTTTCTATGTACTGCTGGGTATTGCATTCTTTCTAAAAGGCCTGGAAATGGCTCTGTTTCCATTAGGCAAGTTGATGGCCGTCGAACTTACAGCACCTGAGTTTCTTGGTATCTCCAATAATACTGCAGCTGCAACCTGGCAGACCTACTTCTGGGTTTATGTCTTTGCCGCCAGTATTGGTTTTGCTACCACTCTGGCAGAACCAGCATTACTGGCAGTAGCCATCAAGGCCGAAGAAATTTCCGGTGGCGCTATTCATGCCTGGGGTTTAAGAATTGCTGTATCTATGGGAGTTGCCTTTGGCATTACACTGGGCACTTATCGAATCGTAATCGGTGCTGAACTTTACTATTTTATTATTACCGGCTATATCGTAGTCATTATCCAGACAGCTTTTGCCCCCAAGCTAATCATTGGACTGGCTTATGATTCAGGTGGAGTGACCACCTCAACCGTCACAGTTCCCTTAGTTACTGCTTTGGGACTAGGTCTGTCCTCTGCTGTCCCGGGCAGAAACCCTCTTCTTGATGGCTTCGGTCTGATCGCTTTTGCCAGCTTGTTTCCTATAATTGCAGTACTGACTTACGCACAGATTGCTGAATGGCGTAATAAACGCCACATCCATTAAACCTGAGGAAAACTATGCATTTCAAGTTACTCATAGCATTTGTCGAAGATGACAAAACCGACCTGGTTCTTGATACCGCGCGAAAAAACGGCGCTAAAGGCGCAACAGTCATTACCAGCGCTCGTGGAGAAGGAATCAAACAAAGTAAAACCTTTTTTGGTCTGAGCCTGGAAACCCAGCGTGATGTGTTGATGTTTCTGGTTGAAAAACATCTCAGTCGCAGTATTTTGGAGAAAATTGCCCGGGTCGGCGAATTTGACAGCAAACCCGGCACAGGTATCGCATTTCAACTTGATGTCGAAGATGCAATCGGAGTCATGCATCAGGTCGAACAATTAACTACCGAACTGGAAGATGAAGTATGAATGAAAAAATCAAAATTATACGCGTAAAAGATGTCATGAAAACTACATTCAGCACAATTGACGGCGCCGCAACTATCGCCGATGCGCTACTCGCCATGAAAGAAAATAAAACTTCGGTACTGATCGTCAATAAACGCCATGCCGACGATGAATACGGCATGATCACGTCAACTGACATTGCCCGTCATGTCCTGGCCAAAGATCGGGCGCCACAGCGCGTTAATGTTTATGAAATCATGATTTGCCCGGTTATTAAAGTACATCCTGACATGGACATCAAATATTGTTCACGTTTATTTGATACATACAACCTGGTCAGAGCGCCGGTTCTTGATGGCGATGATCTGGTTGGCACGATCAGCCCAAATTCTTTAGTTCTCGAAGGACTTTACAGAATCTACCGGTAACCCCCCTGATTAGCGTTCAGCTGGTCAACACAGGGGACGCACAAAAAATATGAAGTTGCTGAATCCAGAAAAATATGGCAATATTCTCGAGTTTTGCTGTAACTACTCGTTCCCTCAAAAAAGATGGAAGTAGGCTATTGATTGATCAGGCTTGTGCAACAAGGGTATTGCACAGAGCTACAGAGATGTATTGATGCATCCAGAAAAACCAATAATCTATCCCCATTAAATAACTGGTGGGCGAGTAGATACGTTTTGCTGGCTTCTTTAAATATTTTCGAGAAAGCCATTCTTTACAACATATTTAAACCATCAGAGGCACATCAATGGCTGGTCGCAACCACTTATATATTCCTGGCCCAACTAATACCCCCCACGAAATTTTAAGCGCCATGCACGTCCCTATGGAAGATCACCGTTCACCGGACTTCCCTAAACTGCTAAAACCCATTCTCGAAGATTTGAAAAAAGTTTTTCGCACCGAAAATGGACAGGCTTTTGTATTTCCCGCGACCGGAACAGCCGGTTGGGAAATTGCCTTGACCAACACTCTAAGTCCTGGTGATAAGGTATTAATTTACCGTTTTGGCCAGTTTGGTCACCTCTGGAAAGAAGCGGCTAAAAACCTGGGACTGGATGTTGAATGTCACGAAGTGGACTGGGGGAAAGGAATTCCTCTGGACGACCTGGAAGCGCGCCTGAAAGAAGATAGCAATCACGAAATCAAAGCCGTGCTGGCCACGCATAATGAAACAGCTACCGGTGTCACCAGCGATATTAACGGCGTACGCAAAGCCATGGATGCCGCCAGCCACCCGGCCCTGTTATTTGTCGATGGCGTCAGCTCTATCGCCAGCCTGGAATTCCGCATGGATGACTGGGGCATAGACGGCGCCATCAGCGGCTCACAAAAAGGCTTTATGCTACCCGCTGGTTTGGCCATTGTCGCCTTCAGCCAAAAGGCATTGAAAGCCACTGAAACCGCAAAATGCACCCGCAACTTTCTGGATCTGAAAGCCATGATGAACCAAAATAAAGATGGCTACACCCCTTACACAGCACCAACCCCTATGTTGCATGGTTTACGTAAATCGCTGGATATGCTGCTGGAAGAAGGGATGGATAATGTCTACGCCCGTCATGCCCGTTTAGCCGAAGGTACTCGTCGCGCCATTTCCGCATGGGGTTTAAAATTGTGCGCCCAACCGGGCTTTGAATCCGATACGGTTTCTGCAATTGTGGTTCCTGAAGACAAAGATGCCCGTGACGTTATCAGCACTGCTTATAACAAATATGATATTTCGTTAGGCGCTGGTTTAACTGAAGTAGCCGGAAAAGTATTCCGTATCGGCCACATGGGTGATATGAATGATGTTTCCATGTTGGGCGCCATTGCCGGTGTGGAAATGGCCATGCTGGACAATGGTTTTGATTTTGCACCGGGCAGCGGTGTTGCAGCAGCTATTGAGTACTATCGCTCAACGGCGACATAACCCCCACACCAACTAAAAAAGGCATCGACAGGGTCACCCGATGCCTTTTTACCTTGTCACGCATGAAATTTCAATAACAGACCCACGTCAAAAACGTTAAACGAATAAAGCCAGGATACTGTCGGGTTATGGGGTTCGTCTTATTTTTATAGTATCCACTCACCCGGTATTTATTGAGCGGGTGCAGTATAGATTGATCAGGGCGCGTCAATACTTCCCTGGTAGCTCTGTGCAACATCCTTGTTGCACAAGCCTGATCAATATAGCCTAACACCCTCCTTTTCTTTTTTGAGGGGCAAGTAGTTACTATTTTTATAACAAATGGTTAACAGCATCCCTTTCCTCTTTCAATTCAGCTTCGGTTATATTCATTCTCTCCCGACTGAATTCATTAATATCCAACCCTCGCACTATACTGATTTCTCCATCTGTCACAGTGACTGGATAAGAATACATTAATCCTTCCTCTATACCATAACTCCCATCAGAAGGGACAGCCATACTCACCCAGTCGCCTTCTGTCGTTCCCCTGACCCAGGCTTTCATCTGACCGATAGCGGCATTTGCGGCTGAAGCGGCGCTAGATTGCCCTCTGGCTTTAATAATAGCGGCGCCACGTTGTTGTACTGTAGGTATAAACTCGTCTACAAACCAGTCTTCACCCACCAAAGGCAAGGCATCTTGCCCCTTAACTTTAGCGTAATGTAAATCAGGGTATTGCGTTGCCGAATGATTCCCCCAGACCACAACATTTCTGATTTCCTTGCAACGGACACCACATTTTTCCGCCAATTGGCTGATTGCCCGATTATGATCCAGCATAGTCATGGCAGTAAAGCATTCAGGACGCAAATCCGGTGCATTTTTCATTGCGATCAGGGCATTGGTATTAGCCGGATTCCCGGTCACCAATACCTTGATATTTCGACTGGCGACTTCATTCAAAGCCTGACCTTGAACAGAAAAAATCTCAGCGTTGTTTTCCAGTAAATCACGTCGCTCCATACCCGGACCACGCGGCTTGGCTCCCACCAGAAAGGCATAGTCAACATTTTTAAAGGCAACTTTTGGATCGTCTGTGGTGATAACTTTTTGCAGCAATGGATAAGCGCAATCATTCAATTCCATGACCACCCCTTTCAGGGTATCCATGGCTTGAGGCACTTCCAGCAAATGTAACACAAAGGGCTGATCTGGCCCCAATAACGCCCCGCCAGCCAGTCGAAAAAGTAACGAATAAGAAATCTGTCCAGCTGCGCCGGTTACAGCAATATCAACGGGGGTTTTCATTTGTTTTCCTTGTGTATTTTTACTCATCAATAATTTCGGTTTTACTCTTGTAGCTATTCAAACAGCTTACGATCATCAATACAACCTGAATCCGCGACTTCACTACAAATTCAGCTCCAAGCTATGGCAAGCCGAAAAGTTCCTGCATAATTTTGTGGCACAATATGACACAATACCATTTTGCAGACAATAACCAATCAGTCGTACGCCCTATAACACAAGCTTAAATGAATCGCCTATTACAATATACTGTATAATGGATCGGTTTTATAACTTCACAACAATATTGTTGCCGTTTATTTTTCAGGTAAGTTAATGAAGAAATTGTTATTCCAATTCGACACCGACTCCCATCCCTCCAGTTTTGATACGGTCGTTGCCTATGACGGGGGCGCTGATCATGTTGTTGGCTTTGGCGAGGTCACGCCTGAAAACGTCAAGTCCCTGGTTGAAGGAACCATTTTCACCCGTGCGCCCAAAGATAAAAAAAATACGGCTATATTTGTTGGCGGCAGTGACATGATTGCCGGACAGAAATTATTTAATGCCGTACAAAAATATTTTTTCGCAGGTTTCCAGGTTTCGGTCATGCTGGACAGCAACGGCAGTAATACCACTGCCGCCGCTGCCGTAGCCAAAATGTCCACCAGCGGCTCGCTGCAAGGCAAAAAAGCGGTGATCCTTGCCGGCACAGGCCCGGTAGGCCAGCGTGCAGCAGTCATGTTAACTCAGGAAGGTGCGGAAGTCAGTATCACTTCGCGCCATATCTTTAATGCCGAACAAGCCTGTTTTACCATGAAAGAGCGCTTCGGTGTTGATCTGACGCCGATTGAAGCGGCTGATATGGACGCTCGCGCCAATGCTATTCAAGATGCGAATATTGTTTTTGCCACTGGTGCGACAGGCATTGAATTGTTAAAACCGGAACACTGGCGGGACAATCCCCATATTGAAATAATAGCCGATGCCAATGCCACCCCGCCGCTGGGAATTGGCGGTACCGACATGATGGACAAAGGCCTTGATCGTCACGGTAAAATCATCTGGGGCGCTATAGGTTTCGGCACATTGAAACTGGCTTTGCATAGAGCCTGTATTAGCAAATTGTTTGAAGCCAACAACCAGGTCTTTGATGCAGAATTAATCTTTAAACTGGCAAAAGAAATGGCCTAAGTCCACGATCTTGATCTATCATCATGATCCATACCATCCAAAATCTGCGTAATGACGCAACGGCAATTTTCCAGGCCGGTATTGCGGCAGCTGATCCCTACCAAGCGGTTAAACATTGCTTATTTGCCGGCGATCATGCTATTGAAATTGCATTGGATTTGGAAAACCCCACAAAAAAACGAGTAGGTAAATGGCCGGTGATCCATTTAATCGCTTTTGGTAAAGCCGCCTGCGCCATGGCTAAAGCCGCTCAGGAAATTATACCGGCTCAACTTACACCCCTTCCCGGTATCGCGGTAACGAATTATGAAAACGAAAAACCGGTAGACAATTTTCAGGTAATAGGCGCAGGCCACCCTCTGCCTGATGAATCAGGATACCATGCAGCCTCCTTGATTGCCGAACGGATCCGCCAGGCAAAACAGAATGAACTGGTATTGGTTTTAGTATCAGGGGGCGGCTCGGCGCTGCTGCCCTTACCCGCTAAAGGCATTACGCTACAGGAAAAGATCGCCACAACGGAGCTATTGCTTGCCAGCGGTGCTAATATCAATCAGGTTAATTGTGTCCGCAAACACCTGTCACAATTAAAAGGCGGCGGACTGGCCAGATTGGCAGCCCCGGCAGACCTGCATACCTTGATTTTATCGGATGTGGTGGACGATGATCCCGGCTCTATCGCCAGCGGTCCTACTGTCGCTGATGACAGTTGTTTTGCCGATGCCGTTGCTATATTGCAGCATAAAAACATTTGGTCTAAAGCGCCTGAATCGGTACGCACCCTGTTAAATAAAGGCTGTCGCGGGGAAATTGCCGAAATCTCAACAAACGCTGATCCGTTGTTTAAGACAGTTTCACAGACATTGATAGGCGGCAATCGTATCAGCCTCAATGCCACACTGCGTACTGCACAATCCATAGGATATAAGGCTATACTATACACCGACCGGCTGACGGGTGAAGCCCGGGATGAAGCTGAAAAACTGGCTTTACACGCCAAGAGATTACAGGAAAAAGGCTTACATAAAGCCATAGCAATACTGGCCGGCGGAGAAACCACCGTCACCCTAACCGGCAGCGGTTGTGGCGGCCGTAACCAGGAAATGGCTCTGGCATTTGCCATTGCCGCTGAAAAACACGCTTTAGCAGGTCACTGGGTATTTTTAAGCGGCGATACAGATGGTCGAGATGGCGTTACTGATGCCGCCGGCGGTATCGTTGACAACAATACCTTAAAACGCGTTAGCCGGCATTCTGTCTCTGCTCTCTCATTACTTAAGAATAACGACTCTTATAATGCCTTAAAACAGTCTCAAGATCTACTGAATACCGGCACAACCGGCACTAATGTAGCCGATTTACAGGTATTGCTGATCCAGCCAGTTTCTTGAACATCCACCCTTACAAATCAGGAGAAGTCAATGTTTAAAAAATCCATGTCCATTGCCGGTTTTGACGATGAACTGTTCCAGGCAATAGAAGAAGAACGCCAACGTCAGGAGGATCATATTGAACTGATTGCCTCGGAAAACTATACCAGCCCACGAGTGATGGAAGCGCAAGGTACACTACTGACCAATAAATATGCAGAGGGCTATCCGGGCAAACGCTATTATGGCGGTTGTGAGTATGTTGATAAAGCCGAACAACTGGCAATCGACCGGGCCAAAGAACTGTTCGGCGCCGATTATGCCAATGTACAACCCCATTCAGGATCACAAGCCAACATGGCTGTCTATATGGCATTGATCCAACCGGGCGATACTATTTTAGGTTTAAGCCTGGCTGAAGGTGGTCATTTGACTCATGGCGCCAAACCAAACTTCTCCGGCAAAATTTACCAAGCTATTCAATACGGGTTACACCCGGATACCGGCGAAATTGATTACGACCAAGTTGAATCTTTGGCACTGGAACATAAACCTAAGGTTATCGTTGCCGGCTTTTCTGCCTATTCACGCATCTGGGACTGGCAACGTTTCCGCGATATTGCCGATCAAGTCGGCGCTTATTTATTCGTGGATATGGCTCACGTTGCCGGCCTGGTTGCAGCTGGCCTATACCCCAACCCTGTACCAATTGCCGACGTGGTGACCAGCACGACACACAAATCCTTACGCGGCCCACGCGGAGGCTTGATCTTGTGTAAACATAATCCGGAGCTGGAGAAAAAATTCAATTCCAATATATTTCCTGGTATCCAGGGTGGGCCATTGATGCATGTCATTGCCGCAAAAGCTGTGGCATTTAAAGAAGCCATGACCCCGGAATTTAAAATTTATCAACAACAGGTGATCAATAATGCTAAAGCAATGGCCGAGGTGTTTATCAAACGTGGCTTCGATGTCGTTTCCGGTGGTACCGACAATCATTTAATGCTGGTTTCCCTGATCCCTAAAGGTATCACCGGAAAAG
>CAYNIU010000058.1:0-14189 GCA_964397365.1 uncultured Methylomarinum sp.
TCCACGTTCAAAGCAAGTCTCATGCAAAATTCAAGACCTGACCCCGCCCGAGTTGTGACCCCGCCCGAGTTGCTATTGTTAATCATATCTACGGCGCTTCAGATTCTAATTTTTTGAGTTGTTCTTCAAAGAAATCCAGTTTATAGCGATCTTTGTGTAAGCGACTATCAATTTTACGCAATTTATTCAGGGTATTATGAGCATCTGAAAATAAGTGGGAACCGATTTGAAAATCTAATAGTTCAATTAAGATCTCGGTATTATGATTGGTCAAATAAGATGCTTTAAAAAATTGTACAGCCTTACTAAAATCACCATTAATCACATAAGCTTGTGCTTTTAGCCGATAAAGGTGTTCCAGACTGGATTTAGATCGTTCATTATCAATAGCCGTATTAATAAGGTTGAAGACCGTTGTCATAGATAATGCAGGACATTTATTCGTATTTTTGCGTTGATTTAAAATATTGATAGCGCTTAATCCATAAGCTGAAATAGGATAGTTTGATAAAATTGATTCAGCTTTTTTTACTAAGTGCTCTGGCATATTGTTGGCGTAGCAATAAGTGGTATATAAATGCACCACAGTTCCCGCTTCAAAAGGTTTAAGGTCTATAGCCTCCTGCAATTGTTTTCTGGCTTCAGGTAAGGCGTTTTTATTAAGCAGAATATTGGCATAGTTAATATGTGTACGGGCTGAAGCTGGGTGATCTTGCAGATTAACTCTGAATAATAATTCATCGTTTTGCCAGGTATGGCTTCTGATAGCAGTCATTGAGATAAAAAGGACGATAATTAAGCCGGCAATGATGTATTTGAGATTTTTTATAATAGGAAGGCTGTGAATTATAAAAGCCAGAATTAGCATGAAGCCGAAAGACGCTAAATAATTTCTGTGTTCAAATACCATTTCTAATGGAATAACGGTTGATTCCAGCAAATGTCCGACAAAAAACCAGAAAATACCAAAAGTGATAATAGGATAACGTTTACGAACTAGCCACGCACTACAAATCATACCTGTAAGCATTACAATGGATAAAAATGTTTTTGTATCCAGAGTGCGTGTAATAGGAAAGTCATCATGGAAAAGTGTCATGTCTTTAAGCTGGGGAAGGCAAATCAGCTTAATATAATAAACAACTATGTTAGCCTGAGATAATAAGCGGTCAGTCAATGAGAAAGTTCTGCCGGAATAATTGACAAACTGACCCCAGTGAGTAATTAAATAAAGTGTCCCTAAAAAAACAGGTGCGCTCACAAAGATTAAAAAAGCCTGAAATATTCGTTGATTATCAGGAGTTATGTTGTTTTTTATTGGAAGTAAAAAACCTAACGTCAAGCTATAAAAAAATAAAAGAATACCATTTTCTTTACTCAATACAGCAAGTAATAAGCTACCGGGGAAAACAACAAAACACAAAAAGAGAGTTTTTCTATATTGCTGACTGGTAAGAGCTTGCCAGGCGAAACTGAGTATCAGTAAAGCGGCCACTGTAAAAAGTGCAGATAATTGTGTCATTCGCTGCACAGGATAGAGTACCGTACTGACGTGGAGTGGCGTGATTGCCCAAAATATGGCGGCAAGCGCGGCCATGTTCCAGGCGCTGGAGCGTTTAAAGCTATTTTCTAATAAACGTCCAAAAAGCCAGAATAGTAATAAAGCAATTAATAAATGAATCAGCAGGTTATGATATTTAAATGCCCATGAGGCATTACCATGAAAAACAAGTGTTGTCAGTAAAGAAAGCTTGGAAAGCGGACGACCCTGAGGCCCGATTCCTTGTCGGCTGATAGCGTGCCAGATAGAATCAAGGGTATAGGTCTTGGATAGGAGTGGCTCAATATTGGTAATGTCATCCAATAAAAAGGGGCCTCTGAGATTAGGCCAATAGAGAATAAAGACAACCGCAAGAATGCTGATAACCGCGTAGAATGAAGCGGTTTTTTTCAGATGACCGGCAATTAAAGGACAAAACTCATAGCGGTTATGCATTGATGGCGGTTATCTGTTTTATGTCATAAAAATAAAACAGGCAGACTGTTAGTCCAGTCTGCCTGTAAGCGAGGTATGGGTTTAAGAATTAACGGCAACTGGCGGGAGCGTATTTAGTGCCGACTGAAGCGGTACATTTCCAGTTAACAGTACCCGTTGAATTGGTTGTTGGTGTTAAAACGAGGCTGACATCTTTACCAAGTGTTGTTTTGTTGCTCGTGACAGTCACTGCACCTGTGGAATTACCAGCATAACTTAAGCTGGAAACGTATTTAGACGTGCCATTTTGGGTAAAGCCTGCGGCAGTTGCATCTTTAGGAAAGGAATTATTGATAACAATATATTCGCTAATCGCTGATTTTGCCGGTGCTACGAAATTGATCAGTTCAGTCACTTTGGCGCGAACGGTATAATCCTGATAAGCCGGAATCGCCACAGCCGCCAAAATACCAATAATCGCAACAACGATCATCAGTTCGATCAGGGTAAAACCTTGTTGTACTTTTTGCATAGTCATAATTTTTTCCTGTTTGATTAAAGGAAGTGAAAGTCATATTTCAACAAGCAGGTTGTGTGCCATTTTTTAGGTTTAATTAAGATAACTTGTTATTCAAATACTTATGTTATTTTGCGTTGAGGCGTGATTGCTGGCAGAGAAAAAATCATGCAGGTAAGAGCGCCGGTTTTGTTAAAAAGTGACCATTTATGTCAGTTGTCTTTTGCGGTTATCAAATCCCGCTGTTTTTCGGATTTTTTTATAATGATTGTTTTTTAATCTGCTATGGTTACTATAATGATGTATAAGAATTAAGGGGCTATGTAATGAATAATGATTCTTTTACCGAAATGACCCGTGAAAGCTGGTTGAGTCGAATTAGCGGTTCCATAAAAGGCATTATTTTCGGTTTACTTTTGTTTATAGCTGCTTTTCCTTTGTTATGGTGGAACGAAGGACGCTCTGTTGAACGATATAATAGCTTAAAAGAGGGGCTAAGCGCGGTCATTTCTGTTGCCGCTGATAATGTGGATCCGGCCAATAATGGTAAGTTGATTCATACGCAGGGCCTGGCAAATACTGAAGAAGTTTTGCGTGATACTGTTTTTGATGTTGCAGCAACGGCGATTAAATTAATACGTCATGTGTCTATGTATCAATGGAAAGAAAATATAAAAACGGAAACTACAGAAAAGGTAGGCGGCGCAAAGGAAACTAAAAAAACGTATAATTACAGTAAAGACTGGAGCCGTGTGGAAATTAACTCGGGTAATTTTAAGCATTCCGCAGGGCACGATAATCCGGGTATGGTGTACAAAAATCATACAATACAGGCAAATCAGGTTCGCTTGGGGGCGTTTAAATTAAATCCTTCTCAAATTGCCAGAATCAGCGGTGTCAGTGATTTAAGTGTTGAGAAGGCCAATCCTCCAGCAACTTTAGCCAATAAGCCGGTCATTATAACCGGGAATGGGTTTTACGTTGGCAACAGTCCGGGTAATCCTCAAATCGGCGATTTGAAAATAAGTTTTCAAATCGTCAAGCCGACAGAAATCAGTTTAATTGCCCAGCAACAAGGCTATAGTTTTTCAGCGTATCAAACTAAAGCTGGAAGTCCTATTGATTTGTTAAAACCAGGAAGAATGGATGCTGATACCATGTTTGCCGCCGCGCAAAAACAAAATAGTCTGATAACCTGGGCAATTCGCGCCGGCGGGATGCTGATGATGTGGCTAGGTCTGGGGATGATATTGAGACCGTTGTCGGTACTGGCCAGTATATTACCGTTCTTGGGTGATCTGGTTGCCATGGGAACAGGTCTTCTGGCCTTTTTGATTACCTTGCCTTGTGCAATGCTGACTATCGCGTTGGCTTGGATTGCCTACCGTCCGCTATTGGCAGGAGGATTGATTGTTGTCGCTGTGTTTGCGTTAGTCGCTATGAAGTTTATGCCGCGTAAGAAGATAGTGCCTGCACAAGTATAGATTATCAAGAGCCTAGCAAATTAAAAAATTTTAAGTCCGGTAAAACTAAAGCCGTCAGGAAGGATACAAGTTGTATCAGGAGTGCATGATTCTTGTGTGGCAGTAAACGTTGTATCGGATGTCATTGTTACATTTAATACGACATTAACACTGCTTACAATTGATTCAAGGCGGATTGTGTTTCCATTTCTGGGGCCCATTAAAGCTTCCCAATATCCCAAATCTTTTTGCAGTCGAATAATGATTATTTGACCGTTATTTTCATGTACAGATATGTAACCTAAATTTTGAGCATTCCATATTCCATCATAAGGACCGGCTGATATTGCGGGTAAACTAATAAAAAACATAACGGCTGCAATTGCTATTTTCATGATAAATTCCTTATCAGAGTCATTCAAACCCGGAAAATAATATCTAATGTAAAGGCAGTTGTCGAACTATAGTGATTCTACTGTCTTTGTTTTTAAGCAACTTTCGGGAAGTTTATTTTGCTAAAGTATTTATCAAGATCAATCCTGATCGGCATAAAATAAATATTCATTCCGGCTTCTTTGGCGGATGCAATGGCTTTGTTAGAGAACGCAATGTTCCAGTCGTAATCCGGTTTGAAATCAGCTGGAAACTGCACTTTGTTTTTGACTTCCCAATAATGCATGGAGGATGGTGTGGTGATGGGGCTTAGGCCGATATAGGTTTCCAGGCCTTGCATCTGTTCAATGTAAATATCAATCATCCGAATATCGTAAAATGGTTGTGAGAAAAAACCTTCAGCGCCGGCATCGGCTTTTCGTTTAATATAGTTGCATTCATCCTGAACACCGTTTCTATGGGCATCAAAGCCTGCGTAAACGGTTAATTTGGGAAATCGTTGTTTAACGACCCGGATCAGATCCAGTACATTGGTGTTGTGGAAGCTGCGTTTGAGTCCTTCCGGCGGATCTCCAGAGACAAGTAGCACATGATTTAATTGGTGTTCTTCAATGATCCGGAAAATGGAGCCGTTTTTTAAATCAAAATCAATTGCCCTGAAATGGGGAATAAAATGGTGTTTTTGGCGGTCTATTTGTTTTCCGGTATCCCAGCTGCGGATTTTAAAACGCTGGATATCTGGTACATTGATCAGATTGATAGCCTTTCCCAGCGATTTGGCAAAGGCATATTGTTCGGCAAATGTCTGTTCATTGCGGGGAACGATTTCAAATGAAAATTTCATGTGATTTTTATGGTATTGAAGATTTTAATGTGTAATATTGTATCTAATCCTTACTTGAAATGGATGATCATTTTTTAATTGTCAATAGACAATAGTTATGCGGTGGAATTTTCTGCTTACCTATGTTTTGAGAGGAAACGGCTATGAGCTTGGTAACACTCAGCAAAATTTTTTTTCTGTTAATCTGGCCTGTTGTATTTTTAGTGATTATTTATTTTAATGATAAGGAAAAGTTTAAACGGCGTTTAAAACAGTTTAAATGGAAAGACTGGGAAAAATGATTTGATAAAAGGGTTTTTTAAAGGCTTCTTTGGTTGTTATGACGCGTCATAAATCAATGTCCTATAACCCTTTATTTTGAAGGGGCGTGTAGTTAGCTTTTGTTGATGCACTATTTTTTGCGTTTAAAAAAACGAACTCTTCTTTTTTTCACAGGAAGAGGTGGCGGGAGGTGTAGATCAAAAGCAACGAGTACTTGCAGGCCTCCCAGACTGGATTTTGAAAAACGCAGTTCAGCCTCATGAATGGTGGCAATTCTTTGTACGATTGATAAGCCCAGGCCGCTGCCTTCTGTACTGTTGGCTGTTTCCACGCTACGGAAAAAACGCTGGGTCAGACGTTCATTGTCGTCTTTTTTTATTCCCGGGCCGTTGTCTTCAACACTGAGCCATAACTGGTTTTTTTCCCGCATTGAGCGGATTTTAATTTTACCGTTGACAGGTGAATATTTAACGGCGTTTTCAATCAGGTTTCTGATGAGGACATTAATTAATGAGGCGTTAGCGACAATATTGTTGGTTTCAGTATGTTGAAATTCAATGTCGGTATTTTTATGATGCGCCAGAGGTTCAATTTCACTGATAACAGTGATGATTTCCTCATTGATGTCCATGAGAGATCTGTCTAGGGTTTCGTTCTGACTCTGAATTCGAGACAAGGTCAATAATTGCTGCACCATGCGGGACATTCTCAGGACTGCTTGTTGTGCTTTATTTAAGGCCTGGTGGCGAATGGATTCATTGTCGGTTTTAAGTGCGACCTGTACTTGAGTCAGCAAACCGGCTAATGGGGTACGCAACTCGTGCGAGGCATCGGAAGTGAAATTACGTTCATTTTCAAAAGCCTGTTCAAGTTGTATAAACAGATTGTTGAGTTCATTGATAACCGGGACTATTTCTTCCGGCAGGTTGTCTACAGGCAAGGGTTTAAGATAGCCGGCTGCACGTTTGGAAAGTTGGCGGGTGAGATTGTTGACCGGGGATAAACTGTAACTGACGATCAGCCATATCACGATTCCCAGAATGGGCAGGCCAGGCATGAATAACAGAAATAATTGCAAGGCAATGTCATTACTGATTGCCTGGCGAATATCGTCGCGCTGGCCAACATGAATAATATATTCCCCATTGTTGTTGGCAATACTGAAAACATGCCACAAATGGCCGTTAATGGTAGTTTCACTGTAGCCGTTATAAGATTCTGATAAAGAAAAAGCGGGGGCGCTTTGTGAGCGTAAAATCATGCCGTCTTCCAGGGACCATAATTGAAATGCAATTTTGCCTGCATATCTATGAGCCTGGTTGTGCGTATGTAATAAATTAGAGGTATGTTCAGGATCCCAGTGTTCAGACAAAGAACCTTCATGAAGCATACTTTCAACGAAAGAATGTAATACCCCAGCCGATTGAGCGAGTTCTGCATTAAACAGTTCAGTGATTTCGTTGCGGATTTTGATGTAACTGATCCAGGCGGTAATTCCCCAGATTAAAAATGAAGATAAAAGCAAATAAATTAACAGTTTCTTCTTCAGGGAGTTGGGGATCAGGCATTTCATTGAAAGATAGCATTGAATGTTTTCAATTGTCGTCAATGATATAGCCGACGCCACGGATAGTGCGAATCAGTTTGCTGTCCAGTTTTTTTCGTAAATGATGGATATGGACTTCAACGGTATTGCTTTCAACTTCAGAATTCCAGGAATACAAGGTTTCTTCCAGGCGTGGCCGGGAGGCAACCTGACCGATGTGATTCATTAGAAAGTTAAGAATTTCAAATTCTTTTTGAGATAAATCAATCAGTTTGCCATGATAAAAAACCTGGTGAGAGGCCGGATCAAGCGCGACCCCTTTATGTTCGATGACCGGTAGTTTACCACCGCCATGTCTTCGATAAAGCGCTCTGAGTCTGGCGCAAATTTCAGCCAGATCAAAAGGCTTTACCACAAAGTCATCGGCGCCGCTGTCTAATCCCTGTACTCTGTCGGCAATGGTGTCCTTGGCTGTGAGTACCAGAACCGGCGTGTTGTCTTTGCGTTTCCGCAGGTTTGTCAATACGCTGATGCCGTCCATTCCCGGTAAATTAAGATCCAGCACCACTAATTCATAAGGGTTCATTTTAAGGGCTTCATCCGCGTGGTTGCCATCAGTCACCCAGTCAACAGCGTAGCCTTCCATAGATAATCCAGCTTTCAGACCATCGCCTAAAATTTCATCATCTTCAACCAGTAATAAACGCATTTTTTATGTATTAAGCTATGTTTAAGAGGTCAAAAATATATAAAGATTATTAAGAGCGGCTTAATTTAGCTGACTTTCTTCACTTTAAAAATAGTGCCGTCTACTGCAACTACTTTAACTTTGGTTTTTACCGGACAGTCTTCGCCTTGTACTGTCCAGATACTGTCATCGACTTTGATTTTACCTTTGCCGTTTTCAATGGCTTCAATCAGCGTAAATGTTCTACCGATGTACTGGGCGCCGCGTTTATTGAGTAAGGGGTGATCGGTTTCTTGCGGATGCAGGCTAACCAAGCGACGCCATATCAGAATGGATACAAAGGAAAACACTGAAAAAATCAGTAATTGTACCTCTGGACTGGTCGTCGGCGATACCAATAGCACTGATCCGGTAATCAGTCCGGCAATTGCCATCCACAGGAAAAAGAACCCGGAAGCCAATAATTCAATAGCCAATAATACTACGGCTAAAACCCACCAGTACCAGAATACGATATCAAGTCCAGTCATAGGCTTAGCCTTTTTTTGCCAGGGCTTCTTTGGCCAGTTCGCCTATGCCGCCCAGGGCACCGATAACGCTGGAAGCCTCCAGCGGCATTAAAATCAGCTTGCTGTTATCGGCGGTGGCAATGTCTTTTAATGATTCCACATATTTTTGGGCGACAAAATAATTAATGGCCTGAATATCGCCTTTTGCTATCGCTTCCGATACCATCGCAGTAGCTTTGGCTTCCGCTTCAGCAGAACGTTCGCGAGCTTCTGCATCACGAAAAGCCGCCTCTTTACGACCTTCGGCATCAAGTACGGCCGCTCTTTTTTCACCTTCCGCCCGTAAAATTTCCGCTTGTCTTAAGCCTTCCGCTTCAAGAATAGAGGCTCTTTTTTCCCGTTCGGCTTTCATTTGCCGAGCCATGGCATCAATCAGATCCCGGGGAGGTGCGATATCCTTGATTTCGATTCGGGTCACTTTAATACCCCAGGGTGAAGTCGCATCATCAACTACGCCGAGTAATTTGACATTGATATCATCGCGGTGTGATAACAGCTCGTCCAGATCCATCGATCCCATGACGGTACGAATATTGGTCATGACCAGATTGAGAATGGCCAGCTCCAGGTTATTGACTTCATAGGACGCTTTGGCGGCATCCATAATCTGAAAAAATACCACGCCATCGACCGTAACCATGGCATTATCTTTGGTGATAATTTCCTGGGAGGGGACATCTCTAACCTGTTCCATCATATTGAGTTGATTGCCGATACGATCAATAATCGGCACAATAATATTCAGGCCGGGCGTTAATGTACCCGTGTATCGGCCAAAACGTTCAACGGTAAATTCCATGCCCTGAGGTACAGATTTTACGCTCATAAATACCATTAATACCGCAAAGAAAAATAGTGCGGTTACAAAAACTCCAAAGCCAGTCATAGTATTTCCTCTTTTGGGTGAGTGAATATACTTTGCAGATCGCAGGGTATTCCTGATTATCGGGAGACCGGGCGGATTTGTCCGTATAATGTGAATAAAGTCACACCGACTCCAGCCTACATTTTGATTATTCAGGAAGTGTGCAAAGTATATACAGGGATTGTATGTTGCAAACTGTCGCTTAACTAATAATAATGTATATTTTTTTTATTGTAAGGAACAGGTCAAAATAAATGATATTAGCTTCCATTAACTTGCTTATTCTCTCGGTTTTGATTTTGATTGTAGGGTTGATTAAACCCAAATGGTTATTGTTCTGGATGGATAATCCCGGCAGAATGCCGATTGCCTGGATAGCCGCAGTGTTGTTTATGGTGGCGGTTGTCTTGTTCGGGGAAGGCAATAGACGCAAACAGGAAGCTCTGGCCAAGCTGGACAAACAGGAACAGGTGCAGCCGACCGAGACTGCCGTGCCGGTTACTGCAGAGATTAAAAAATAACTGTGACGTTTATACTTTAAAGCGTTTGAGGCGTTTTTGCAGTTGTTTCAGGTCGTTACGGTCAGAATCCGGTTGATAGCGAATTTTGATAAAAAGATCGGTCAGTACATTAATTTCCTGTGAGCGGTGTGGATATGTTGCTTTCATTCTTGCCGCGAAACTTCGTGGACCTTCGCCGGTTTTAATTTGCAGGTTATTCCGTTTCGCCAGTTTTTTACAAAAGTGCTGATAGAGTAAAACAGCCGGGTCGGTTTTGGTTTGATGCCTTTTTAATACATATAAGGAGAGTATCGCTGAAAGACCACCTATGCTAATAAGCAGCCAATAAATCAGAGTTTTGATGTCCTGAATACCCAGTGTCTCAAATAATTTGGACTGGTTGTTATTGTTATAGTTAATTACCCAGTGTTGCCAGTTATAATCAAGACTGTTCCATAACTGGTGGGCGTGTTTTAACCAGTTTAGCGAATGATTGCTGAGTATAACCGGGGTAAAATTGACAGCACCACTGGCAATTTGCTGTTCAATATTGACATCCTGTTCAATTCGTTCCGGGGCGATAGCGGTGGTGGGGTCAAATCGCACCCAGCCTTTGTTTTTTAGCCAGACTTCTGTCCAGGCATGGGCGTTTGCCTGTCTGATTTCCAAAAAGCCGCCTATTTCGTTGAGTTTACCGCCCTGATAGCCGCTAACAACCCGCGCCGGGATACCGGCGACGCGCATTAAATACACAAAAGCTGTGGCATAATGGCTACAGAAACCGTGTCGGGTTGCCAATAAAAAGGTCTCAATCGGATTTTCTTCCATTAAAGGCGGCATTAGCGTGTAATGAAAGTTCTCTGTTCTGAAATGATTGAAAATGTGGGCAATAAAAATTTCCGGCTGTTTATCAAACCCGCCTAATTGTTTGACTAATCTGGTTATTTTGACTGAAGGCGTTTTTGGCAATTGTAGATTATCACGTCGTTCGCTTTTAGTGATGTAACCGGTATTATACTGGGGATAAGAGGTTATTTGATATTCCGCGCGTTCTTCGGGGGCATTGCGGGTAATCATCTGATAAAAGCTGTTGCGTATCAAGCGGTTTGAAAATTTGGCCGGCATATCCAACGCATAGACCCAGTGGTGATTTTGCGGTTCCATCAACAGGGTATATTGATATGCTTTTCCTTGAAAACGAAGCTTGTCCATAGATTTTTTAAAGAACTTGTTTTTGCTTGCTTGCCAGCGTTGACCATCGGTGTATGAGAAAACCGGGCCGCGCCAGTAACGTAGTCTGGGGGGCGGAAGATCACCTTTAAATTTAACCCGGAAGGCCAGTTCATCGGACATTCCCAGGCTGCTGATGGCGCCAGGTTCCAAGGTGTCGCTGAGACCGCTCATGGCCTGGTGTTTGTCGGCAAACAGCAACCAGCGCGGCGCTTCAATGCGGGGGAAAAATATAAAAATAACAATGGCGACAGGTAAGGCCTGGGCAATGATAATAGCAGCCATTTTTAGTGAGGCGAGTGTTTGTGGATTTTTACTGTTAATAGAAATCAGAGTACTCAGTAAGGTGCAGCAGACAAATAAGGTATAAACGGCCATCAAGATACTTTGTTGATAAAGGAATTGAGTGGCGGCTACAATAAAAGCCAGATACACACACAGTAAAATATCTCGGGGAGATTTGATTTCCAGCAACTTCAGCCCTAATGCCGAGACAAATAATGCAGTGCCGGCATCGCGTCCTAACAGGCTATGGTATTGGCTATACAGCAAAACGATGGCGCAGGCGCTCAGCAGGAAAATAATCAGGCGGTTGGGCAGCCATTCGGGTTTCCAGATGGCGATAAAACGCCAGCACCATAAAAAACTGAAAAAAGCGAATAACGGCAGCGATAAATGTTGACTGTGCGGTAGTGTGATCAGGCCAATGGAGAGCAGTAAAAAAATCAGAGGCTGTTTTTTCATGGTTATCAAGGTTTCCATTCCTAAAACAACGCTAAAGCTTCCAGACATTCTGAACAGTGTTTGTTACCGTAGGCGCTTGCGATTTCATTGCCGGGCAATATCAAACCATAATGCAGGCCGGTTTTTTCGGCATCAATAATCCAGCGGCATAACTGACTGAGGCGATCTTCCAGGTTGTGACCCGGTGTCGAGTCATAGTTCAACCATAAATCCGCTACCGCGGTTCCACCGTATTGTTTCGTGAATAGCCCTTGTCCTTTGGCAAATGATTTCCAGTGAATTTGTCGGATGGAGTCGCCATGCTGATAGGGTTTGAGACCCAGAAAATCATCGCCGTCTTTTTTTCCTTGTCCCCACTCACCTTGTATACCGGCAGATTCAGGAAAAGGATGTTCGACAGTAGCGGGTTTAGGGTAAACCAGAGTTTGCCAGTTAAAACGCAAGGGAGACCAGGTTCGGAAGAGTCCCAATGGAAAGGTACTGGAAACGGTGATGGTCTTGCAGGCTAGCAGTCCTCTTTTATGTGTTGGCATATAAAGCGTTACGACTTTTTTTTCACCGGCCAGCAGATTGATCGTGCGTGTGCTGTGCAGATGTAATTGCACGCTGAAACGTGGCTGACGGCTCGGATTGTTGATATGAATATCAAATCCGGCCGCTTCACCGGCAAAGGCCGGGTGACTGTTGCCATGAGAAACAATTAGTCCGGCCAGGGTTTTGAAACTATGTAGAATGGTGATAAAAAAAATACTGGCTAACAAGAAAGTCAACATATAAGCAAGATTGTTGTTATAAACAAAAGCAATCAGTAGCAGCAAGATAATCAACAATACAAACCCCAGTCCCCGTAAAGTCGGAACAATAAAAATCCTTCGATGATTGAGGGTAATGGGCGTATTTACCGGTTTCTCTCCAAGCCAGAAACGGCTGAGCCGAAAGCGCTCTTTTAAGGTTAATAGCGGTTCATTCAAGGGATTGCCACCCGCTCAAGAATGGGAGCAATGATGGCTTGAGAATCAGTGCTGCCGGAACGGATGCGATGTCCGGCAACAGCGGCCAGTACGGCTTGAATATCTTCTGGAATCAGTGCGTTGCGTTGATCCATGAAGGCCCAGGCCTTGGCGGCTGTCAATAACGCAACTCCGGCTCTGGGCGATAAACCACATTGATATTCGCCCGAGTGACGGCTGAAGTCTATGATGGCCTGCAAATAATCCAGTAACGCGGGAGAAGCATAAACTTTACTGATGGCTCGTTGCATTTGGGATAGTAATTTCGGGGGTAATTGTACTTCCAGCGAGTCAATCAGATTATGGCGTTTACGGCCTGTCAATAATTCGCGCTCAGCTTGATAATCGGGATAACCCAGTTCAATGCGCATTAAAAAGCGATCTAGTTGCGATTCGGGGAGTGGGAAGGTGCCAATTTGGTGGGATGGGTTTTGCGTGGCAATGACGAAAAAGGGCTCAGGCAAAGGATAGGTTTGGCCTTCAACTGTTACCTGACGCTCTTCCATAGCTTCTAATAACGCACTTTGCGCCTTGGGAGTCGAACGGTTAATTTCGTCGGCCAGAATCATTTGTTTGAAAACAGGGCCGGGATGAAAGTTGAACTGGTGAGTTTTGGCGTTAAAAACGGAGCTGCCGATAATGTCAGCCGGTAAAATGTCACTGGTAAATTGAATGCGTTGATAGTTGAGTCCAAATAATTTAGCCAGTGTATGTGATAAGGTGGTTTTGCCTACACCGGGAATATCCTCAATCAGCAGATGCCCTTGCGCTAATAAGCAGCAGACAGCCAGACGGATTTGCCGGTGTTTTCCAAGGATGATTTTATTGGCCGATTCCAATAATTTATTTAAAGGGGTATCCATAAATTTTTTTTATTCTTGAAGGACAGAAAAGGTTGATTTCGGGGTATCAATTTAACACAGGACGGAATCTGTATAGGGTATGCGTTGCATAGCGGATGACTTTTTACTCAACCGGAGGCTGACAACACGGATTTGCAAATTGAAAGACATTCAGAGAGTGAGTATAGTTCAATAATCCTGGAAGGGTCAGTTATTTGCGGAATCAAGAGCTTGTGCCAGAAGCCGTGGATAACTGATTTTTCTAGGAGGCTGTCGAAGTGGAATCACCCAGAATCCGATGGCCTCCTAGGATATACCAATACTTTTTGAATAGGATTTAATTTTGAGTAACTATGATGATGTGCGGCACAATTTAATTGACATGCTGGAAGACTTGGAAGACCGTTTGAGCAGGATTTCTGATGATGTCAGGCATATTGACAAGCCGTTGGATAAGGACTTTTCCGAGCAGGCAGTGGAAGCTGAAAATGATCTGGTGCTGGATGCGTTGGGTCATTCAACACGGGATGAAATTGAACAAATCAAACAGGCTATTTCACGAATAGACAGCGGCGTCTACGGTATTTGTTTGAAATGTGGTCAGGCGATCAAAAAGGAACGTTTGAATGCCTTGCCTTATTCCAATCAATGTATTCATTGTGCAAGCAAAGAAGAATAGGGAGAGTATTTTCCGATGATGCCGGAAAACAACATCATGGGAAAAGACTCCTTGCCTTTATGT
>CAYNIU010000059.1:0-14173 GCA_964397365.1 uncultured Methylomarinum sp.
GAAACACGCCGACAACCAGAATAAGCACAAATATCAATGGAAAAGCCACCAGTCTACGGCGTTCTTTCCATAATTTTTTGGGTTTACCAATCAATGTCAATATTAGTGGGGTAAAAATAATGACGCCAATACAATCCCCTACCCACCAGATCAACCAACTGATTAAAAAAGCTTCCAGAGTAATAATATGCTGCCAAAATATAATTGAAATTCCGACAGTAGGCGCGATCATACTACTGACAAACGCACCCCAAAAAAAGAAACGGACAATACTGAGGTCTTTAATAAGCGGATCATTTTCCCCCAAAAAATGCTTTATTAAATAGGCTCCAGTAAAGGCTTGAATACATGACCCTATACCCGTGATCGCACCGGTTATCAATGGAGCTGTTATCGTTTCATGAGTAGAAAAGTCCAGAAAGGAGTAAGTCTGTATTACTACTGTACCTAGAAAAAGTCCGGGAATAATGCTTTTTCCATAAATCAATACGACAGCCAACGCCAAACCAGCCGCTGGCCAAACAGGACTGATATTACCGGGAGGCGTGGAAAGCAATGTCCCGATATACCCCAATAAAATATATCCACCAGCAACACTTAAGTTGACATACAAAAAACTCAAGCACTTTTGGTTATTATTCAATTTCACGTTCTTTTGAGTTGTCATCATAAACTGACTGTTTTCATCAAGACACCGGAAATAATCATTCTTATAATCCTACTTGATTTCCACCATCTATAGGTAACACTAAACGGATTTTTGTTAAATTAATGTGTTTCCGTATCCCTTTCTACCATGCAGAAACAATATAAAACTCTGGAGCTTCTGCTAAGGAGATTTACCAGAAGCATTGGATAAAAAACAACATATATTCACAGCAGTTGAAATCAGGCTGACAAATATAAGTGCCGTTGTTCATATGTGATTGGTTTAAACCACTTCAGATATGTATATTTGACTTATAACCCGCTACAAATATAATACGTCTACCTTATTATATAAAATACCTTACATGTTTTCAAAATTTGGCCTTTTGACATATGAAATCAGCCAGTTAATCCGCCAACGATTTAACAGAGAAGCTGAAATTCCCGGCTTTACACACGCCCATTGGCGTACGCTCGTTCATCTCTCTGAAAATGAAAACTGCCGACAAGTTGACCTTGCGGAAATTCTGGAAATAAAACCTATTTCCCTGGTCAAGCAGATAGATTGGCTTGAGAAAGCAGGCTTGGTACAACGCATTAAAGACAAAGAAGATCGCCGCGCCTACCGCTTACAAATTACAGTCAAAGCAAAAACAGTGATGCAGGAACTATGGAAAATCGCCGATACAGTCGAAGACCAGGCTCTTTCCGTTTTAACAGAACAAGAACAGGTCAAAATAGTAAAATTATTGCAACAAATAAAAAACAATATGTCTGAAAAAACAAATTTATAAAGCGTCGTTTTAAAATCTCTACAGTTCGCTCGCTCACCGTTGCGAATTTCTACTCATAGCTATTAACAGGACTTATATGTTATTACTCTCCAAAAAACAGGACTGGTTAGGCAACATTCGCAGTGATCTTCTGGCCGGAACAGTTGTTGCCCTGGCTTTAATACCGGAAGCCATTGCCTTCTCCATTATTGCCGGAGTTGATCCTAAAGTCGGTTTATACGCTTCTTTCTGTATTGCCGTCATTACGGCAGTGATTGGCGGTCGTCCCGGCATGATCTCGGCTGCTACAGGCGCGATGGCCTTATTGATGGTTACCCTGGTCAAAGAACATGGTCTGCAATATTTGTTGGCAGCGACACTGTTAACCGGCGTTTTACAAATCATAGCCGGCTATATTAAATTGGGCAGTTTAATGAGTTTTGTCGCCAAATCGGTAGTGACCGGGTTTGTGAATGCACTGGCCATCCTCATTTTCATGGCACAATTGCCTGAATTAACCGATGTCAGCTGGCATGTTTATGCAATAACAGCAGCGGGATTAGGCATTATTTATTTATTTCCTTATCTGCCTGTCATAGGCAAAATCATTCCATCACCACTCATTTGCATTGTTGCATTAACTGTTGTGGCGATGACGTTACAACTTGATATTCACACCGTAGGCGATATGGGTGAATTACCGGATACCTTACCGGTTTTTCTGTGGCCTGATGTCCCTTTGAACCTGGAAACCCTGCAAATTATTCTGCCTTATTCCGTGCCACTAGCTATAGTCGGCTTGCTGGAGTCGTTGATGACTGCAACCATTATTGACGATTTAACCGATTCCAACAGTGATAAAAACCGTGAATGTAAAGGTCAGGGAATTGCCAATATAGGCGCCAGTTTACTGGGCGGTATGGCCGGTTGCGCCATGATCGGACAATCCGTTATCAATGTAAAATCAGGTGGCCGCGGCCGCTTGTCAACCTTAACTGCCGGTGTATTTTTATTGATCATGGTAGTGTTTCTGGATGAATGGATAAAACAAATCCCCATGGCAGCATTAGTTTCAGTGATGATCATGGTATCCATCGGTACCTTTAGCTGGGAATCCATTGTTAACTTGAAACAGCACCCTTTATCGACCAATGTCATCATGATCTCCACCGTCATTGTTGTTGTCTGGACTCACAACCTGGCTTTGGGCGTACTTGTCGGGGTACTACTGGCAGCGCTTTTCTTTGCCAACAAAATCAGCCATTTTATGTATGTGGCTTCCGAACTGGATGACGAACATGATACTCGTACTTATCGGGTACATGGACAGGTGTTCTTCAATTCTGCCGACCGATTTACGGGTTATTTTGATTTTAAAGAGGTTCTTGATAAAGTAGTCATTGATTTAAAGTACGCACATTTCTGGGATATTTCAGCTGTCTCGGCGCTGGATAAAGTGGTGATAAAGTTTCGCAGAGAAGGCGCCGATGTCGAATTGATCGGTCTGAATGAAGCCAGTGCAACCATCATTGACCGCTTTGGAGTTCATGATAAACCGGAAGAAATTGAAAACATTATGGGAGGTCATTAATGGAAAACCATCAACCCAAAGTTGTCGCCTGCATTGATGGCGCGACACTTACAGAAGCCATTTGTGATTATGCCGCCTGGATTTCTCAACGTCTCGGCATCCCTTTAAAACTACTGCATACCATAGATCATCACCCCGAAACAGCCGGCAAAACCGATATGTCAGGCGCTATCGGACTGGGCAGTCAGGAACACTTACTGGAAGAAATAACCCACCTTGAACACCAGCACAGCAAATTAAAACTACAAAAAGGCAAGTTATTATTGCAGGCTGCCAAAGAACGGGCGCAACAAGCCGGAGTCAGCGATCCGCTCTGCAATCAACGACACGGTGGACTGATAGAATCACTGATTGAACTTGAAGACCAAATTCGAGTACTGGTACTCGGTTTACGAGGACGAATTCACGACAACCAGTCAAATCAAATAGGCGCCAAACTGGAAGTCATTATCCGTTCTTTACATCGCCCCATTCTGATCGTCAACGAAGCGTTTACAACACCACAGCGTATTATGATTGCCTATGACGGCAGCAAAGCCGCTGACAAAGCCATTGAAATGGTCGCAGCCAGTCCTTTATATAAGGGATTAAACTGTCATCTGGTTTGTGTCAACAAAAATGAAGCGACAGCAACTAAATTGTTTGAACAGGCTTCCAAAAAACTTATGACTGCCGGCGGTATTGAACTCATATCTGCTAAATTACAGGGTAATGCCGCACAAGAACTGTGTCAATATCAACAACAACATAATATCGACATGACAATTATGGGGGCTTTCAGTCATACTCGGATTCACGATATATTACTAGGCAGTTTCACCCACAAAATGCTGATAAAATCAAACAAACCTTTGCTGCTATTGAGATAACCCATGTCCTGAATAGTCAAAGCTCGGCTCCTATCCTGCCACTTTATACAAAGCATTCATTCAAGGTGGCAGGATGCTTTTCCAGACACTCCACTTGACAATTGCCGTTGTGCATATGTAATGAGTATATTACAAGCTGACGTAATTGACCTCTGCTTCTGTACCCTGAATTCAACCATATCTTCATTTTGAACCTGACCATAAATTTCATGAACCGGCAAAGTCAAGCCAATGGAGTCAAAAATAACTTCATCACCCGAAAAATAATGTCGAGGTAGCCGGTTTTCCCGTCAGCGTATCACCTGAATATCCACATAATCCTGTTCAATTAACACATATTCTTGCAAACCGCGAAAACTGATATACGATCATAATTTCAGGCTTTCACCATCGCCCTATGTGTCAGGATACAAGTTACAAAAATTCAACTTATCTCTCAGTTATAAACTTAAAAATTATTATCTATAAACAGAAATACCTCCATCGCCATATCCCCTTTCCTTTTATAATAAAATTTCTATTTGGATAACCCTATCTATATACTAGGAGACATCATGAGCAAAATTTTAAACGAAGTTTTATCCGCAAATAAAGAATACAGTGCAAATTTTGGCGATAAAGGTGATTTAGCCATGCCACCTGCACGCCAATTTGCGATTTTAACTTGCATGGATGCCCGATTAGACCCGGCCAAATATGCTGGACTGGCTGAAGGCGACGCTCATGTGATTCGTAACGCGGGCGGTCGAGCCAGCGATGACGCAATCCGCTCTTTAGTCATTTCCTACAAATTATTAGGCACCAGGGAATGGTTTGTTATTCATCATTCCGATTGTGGCATGGAAACATTTACCGATGAAATCATGCGTGACCTGCTAAACAGCAGCTTAAAAACAGCAACAGTGGATGAAAATGGCTGGCATGATTGTTGCGAGGGTCCCGGCTCTACCGAAGCTAAATATGTCGACTGGCTCACCATTTCCGATCAGGCCAGCACTGTAACTGAAGACGTCATCCGCATTAAATCCAACCCGATGGTTCCTGCTAATATCCCGGTTTATGGCTATATTTACGACACCAAAACCGGTAGTTTAATAGAAGTCCCCGCTGCAACTGAAGCAGGAAAAGCCAGCTAACCCTCTGTAAACCTTGAGAATCGCTGATTTGTTCAGCGATTCCCTTACTAGAATGTCCGGTTTTCCCGTAAAAGCCTATATCCTTTACGGGAGTTTTTTATTCCTTCCCACAACATTCTTTCCACCAAACCAATTTTCTTCCGACATCCATACAGCACCATAATAGACTGCAGTATAATAGTTTCAGTTTTTCATCCTAAATCAAGTCATACATGTCTGAACTGCATCCTGTTGTACTCTCTTTCTCTGGCCATGATCCCAGTGGCGGCGCTGGTATTCAGGCCGATATTGAAACCCTGATCAGCCACCAATGCCATGCTTGCAGCATCGTTACCGCATTAACCGAACAGGATAGTTGTAATGTAAAAAAAATCATTCCACAGGATCCGCAAGACATTGTTCAACAAGCCGAAATCCTGTTTGCTGATTTTAACATTTCCGCAATCAAAATCGGCTTAATCGGCCATCATAAAACCGCCATTGCTATTCATTCTGTTTTAATCCGTTATCCACATATCCCGGTTGTTCTGGATCCAGTATTAGCTGCAGGCGGCGGCAAACAATTAGCTAATGACCCGCTGATTAATGCGATCACTGATTTATTATTACCGCTCACAACCGTTTTAACCCCCAATAGTGAAGAAGCACGCAAACTGGCAAAAAAGCAAGATTTGGCCGCTTGCGGTCTGATCTTACAATCTCAAGGCGCAGATTATGTTCTAATAACCGGTACTCATGAACAATCTCGACGGGTTAAAAATCAGGTTTTTATGGCTGATCATAAAAGCGAAACTTTTAACTGGGAACGCTTACCAAAAAGTTATCATGGCTCCGGCTGCACACTAGCCAGCGCCATTGCTGCCTTAATCGCACACGGCCTTGACCCTTTTACAGCCATCACCGAAGCACAAGAGTTTACCTGGAATGCTTTAGCCGCAGCCTACAAACCTGGTACAGGACAACACAACCCTAACCGATTATTTTGGATGGCAACATGAAACTTCCACAAAAAGGGCTATACGCTATCACCCAAACGGATAACAAAACACTTGAAACGATTATTGCCGAAGTTACTGACGCGCTCAAAGGCGGCGCAGCCGTGATTCAATACCGAGATAAATCACCGATTAATGCCGAAAAGCTGGCAAAGGAACTGTTAATGGTCTGCCATCAATTCAATGTCCCGTTAATCATTAACGACAACATTGAGTTGGCGCAAAAAATTTCAGCCGATGGCGTTCATCTGGGAAAAGATGATGGCAGCATCACTATGGCACGGCAACAATTAGGAGCCGATGCCATCATAGGCGTTTCCTGTTATGACGATTTCCAGAAAGCCCAACGAATGCAGAGCAAAGGTGTTGATTATGTCGCCTTCGGACGCTTTTTTCCATCAACATCCAAACCTTTGGCCTCTCCAGCCCATATCGAAACTTTACAACAGGCTAAATATTCCATCACAATACCTATTGTGGCGATTGGCGGTATTTTACCTGAAAATGGCAAGCAACTTTTAACAGCCGGCGCCGATTTGTTAGCCGTTATTGGCGGTATTTTTGATAACCAACCACAACAAGCCGCCGCGGCTTATCAAGGTTTATTTGATTGATTACCTTATTCCCTGTTAAATGTATAACTTTACACAGATTCTTTCATGCATAATTCACGCCGAGGTTTTCTAAAAAAAACCGCCTTATTGAGTACATTTTCCATTTCCACTTTAATCCATTGGCAAAATGCATACGGAAAATGGTTAAAAAAATATTTCAGCGAAGAAAGCGTTGAAGAATCATTCGCACGTTTGTTTAACGGCAGTGAAGTCATTGATAGTAATAAAATAAAGCTGAAATTACCAAGAGCCGCTGAAAATGGCGCCATAGTACCTATCATCATCGAAAGCGATCTGAAAAATATCAATAGAGTTTATATTCTGGTGGAAAAAAACCCGGTGCCCTTGGCGGCTGAATTCAGTTTATCGCCATCAATGGATGTCTATATCAAGGCCCGCATCAAAATGGCCGAAAGCTGTGATGTCATAGTCCTTGCCGCCAGCGATGAACACTTATATCGTAGCCGTCAATCAGTCAAGATCACTGTCGGCGGCTGTGGGGGGTAACAACATGTCCAGTATTAAAATCCGCAGCAAACGTCTGGATGATAAAACACAAATTCGAATACTCATTGCCCACCCCATGGAAAACGGTCGTAACCGGGATGAAAATACTGGAAAATTGATTCCTGCACATTATATTCAGAAATTAACCATTCAACATAACGACAAAGTCATTGTTTCCGCTAATCTGGGCGGCAGTATTTCCAAAGACCCTTATTTTGCATTCAGATTGAACAATGCTCAGACTGGCGATAAAATCAGCGTCAGCTGGCTGGATAATCAACAGTTCAGTGATAACCAGGATCATTTTATAAAATAAACCAACCATGATCACCAAGCAATCCAGTTGCAGCGATATTTTTGAATCAGGATTAATCCCGATTGACCACGCTTTGGCTAAAATTTTATCGCGGGTTACAGCAATTACTGATTACGACTGCGTCAATATTGAAAATGCCAGAGGAAGGACTCTTTTTGAAGCCGTGGCTTCTCCATTTAATGTACCGCCACACAATAATGCCGCAGTAGATGGTTATGGCATTCATAGCAGCGATATTCCAGAATACGGCAACAAACAATTAACAATTATTGACAAGGTTTTTGCCGGCAGCTCATATGTCAAACCTTTACAACCGGGACAATGTATCCGCATCATGACCGGGGCAGCCATTCCGGCCGGCGTTGACAGCGTCGTCATGCAGGAACATGCCGAAGTCCATGATAACTTTATCGTAATTGATTCTCAACACCGTTCAGGAGAAAACATTCGTTTGGCCGGCGAAGATCTGCAACAGGAAAAAATTATTTTACAACCGGGAAAATATCTGACTGCACCAGATATTGGTCTGCTGGCCTCTATGGGTATTGCAGAAATCAAAGTAAAACGTAAACTGCGTGTTGCGATCGCTTCGACTGGTGATGAAATTTACGCTATTGGAGAGCAACTTGGAAATAATGGCATTTATGACAGTAATCGCTATAGTTTACAAGCGGCTCTGGATAGAGCAGATATTGAAATTATTAATTTAGGCATACTGGCGGATAATCCTGAGACACTATTACAACAATTTAACGAGGCACAACAAATTGCCGATGTAATTATTTCATCAGGCGGCGTTTCCGTTGGCGATGCCGACCACACAAAAACCGCATTACAATCTTCAGGGCAAATTGATTTCTGGAAACTGGCTATAAAACCTGGGCGACCCATGGCTTTTGGTCATTTGGGAAATAGTCTATTTTTCGGTCTACCCGGAAACCCGGTTGCCGTAATGGTCACTTTTTACTTGTTTGTTAAACCCGCGATGGAAAAGATGTTGGGTCTCACTGACAAACCCATTGCCCCGACATTAATTGTAAAAAGCACTGAAAATATCCGCAAAAAACCCGGCCGAACTGAAATTGTTCGCGGTATTCTCTATCAAAACAATGTTGGAGAATGGCTTGTAAAAACCACCGGCAACCAGGGGTCGGGTATTTTACGCTCCATGAGTTTGGCCAATGCCTTTATCATTCTCGAACATAACAGATCTCATGTCGCATCCGGCGACACGGTCACTGTACAACCTTTTTCCGGGTTTTTGTAACAATCCTGTATAATTCACATTACACTATACAGGATATCTATTTGTTGCCTATGCAAAATAAAGTCAGTTGCAATAATTGCAGCCTGGATAATATCTGCCTGCCTCGCGGTCTGTCCCAGCAGGAAATTGAAAATATCAGCCAAGTGATTAAAGCCAAAAAAACCTTGCAACGCGGTGAATTTATTTATCGTGAAGGCGATAACTTCAGGGGAGTTCTGGCAATAAAATCAGGCAGCGCTAAATTAGTTGCCAATGATCCACATGGTAACGAACACATATTAAATATTCTGTTGCCCGGTGAACTTCTGGGATTTGACGGCTTGTCCAATGATCTGCATCATTGTTCTGCTATTGCCCTGGAAACCAGCAGTTTCTGTATTTTACCTGCTGCCAGTATGGATGATCTTTTTCAGAAAGTACCCGGGATTACCCGTGAATTGTTTCGTCACACCGGTGAAAAAGTCAATATAGACACCAACCAGCTGATTTTAAGCAAAAGACCGGCCGAAGAACGTCTGGCCTATTTTCTGATAAGTCTTTCTGAGCGTTTAAAAAGACGCGGTTTTTCCTCCTCTGCTTTTACTTTATCTCTTACCCGACAGGAAATTGGCAATCATCTTGGGTTAGCTCTGGAAACAGTTAGTCGGCTGCTAAAAAAGTTTCAACAGGAAGAATTGATTCATGTACAGAACAGATCTATTGAAATTAACAATCTGTTGGGACTAAAACAGATTCTGGAGCCGATTGAGTAAACAGGAATCAGAAGGTCCAGAGTCCTTTGTTAAATTACCTCGCCAAACAAAGCCTGGAAATTTATAGTCACAGTTTTATTGCTGACTGCCTTAATTTTTGATTCCTACTCCCTTATGCAATAAAAATAGACTAAATAGCGTCATTACCATAATAAAGCCTCCTGTAATAGCAAAAGCCAATTCAATTTCCACATCCGATATTCCAATCAAACCATAGCGAAAAGCGTTAATCATATATAAAATAGGATTCCCCAAAGAAATTGTCTGCCAAATAGGCGGAAGCATGGATACTGAATAAAACACCCCCCCCAAATAACTTAATGGCGTTAATACAAAATTAGGGATAATAGAAATATCATCAAAACTGTCAGCAAACACCGCATTAATAAATCCCGCCAGGGCAAATAAAGTTGCCGTTAAAATAAACACGGCGATACTGATTCCCCAATGCTGCACCTTAATTTCTGCAAACAACGTTGAAATACCGGCCACAACCAAGCCTACCAGCACGCCCCGGGCAATACCGCCACTGACATAGCCTGTCAAAATAACCCAGTTAGGCACCGGTGCAACCAACAATTCTTCAATATGACGCTGAAATTTGGTCGAGTAAAACGATGACACCACATTGGCATAAGAATGGCTGATAACCGACATTAATACCACACCCGGCACGATATAATCCATATAGCTGGCGCCATTAATCAATCCAATCCTGTCACCAATCAATTTACCAAAAATAAGAAAATAAAGTGATGTGGTAATCGCCGGTGGCAATAATGTTTGCGGCCAGATTCGGATAAAACGGCGAATTTCTTTAACAACAATGGTGCGTAATGCAATCCAGACATTCATTGCACAAGATCCATAAATAATTGCTCTAAACGATTGGATTTGTTTTTCAAACTAATTACGTCAATATTGTGTTGCGATAATTGCTGAAATAATGGGTTAAGTCCTTTATTTTTAGGTATAGCAACATTCAATACATTAGGCTCTGACAATTCAATCTGATAGCCTTCAATCACTGGAGCAGAATCCAGTGGTTTATCAATATTCAGCATAAAATGTTCCATATTGATACGACTCAACAAACCATGCATATCAGAATTTTCCACAATCTCACCCTGATTGATAATGGCAATATTTCGACACAGACTTTCGGCTTCTTCTAGATAATGCGTTGTCAAAATAATCGTTGTCCCTTGCCGATTCACTTCTTGCATCATCCGCCACATGGAATAGCGTATTTCTATATCCACTCCTGCAGTCGGCTCATCCAGAATCAATAGCCTTGGAGAATGAACCAAAGCCCGGGCAATCATCACCCGCCGTTTCATTCCACCGGAAAGACGCCTGGACACGGTATTACGTTTTTCCCATAGCTGCATTTGTCGTAAACACTTATCAGCACGTGTACGCGCTTCTTTTTTAGGGATACCGTAATATCCAGCCTGATTTAAAACAATATTTTCGACCGTTTCAAATTGATTAAAATTAATTTCCTGGGGTACCAGACCAATACAGCTTTTAGCCCGGGTATTGTCTTTTTCCAGATCATACCCAAAAATACTCACTGCCCCACTGGTTTTAGTAACCATAGAGCTGATAATACCTATAGCCGTTGATTTACCGGCGCCATTAGGTCCCAGCAAAGCAAAAAAATCACCGTCCTCAACCTCAAGATCAATACCTTTTAAGGCAACAAAGCCGTTATTATAAGTTTTTTTCAGATTTTTGATTGATAAAGCATTCATACACTACATTATATCAGGCAAAATTGATTATAATGGTGACGGATCAGAAACGGTTTTTTAATCCCTCTTCTGCTATCAATAAAGTCACCGCCATTTTTAAGTTAAGCAAAACAGAACATCCTGAGTTCAGTATATTCTGTAGCAATGTTGTTCAGTTCATCAAAGGTGCGGCAGACTTAAGCAAATGACAGTAGTCACAGGGAACATAAAACCTAGTGATTTTATCAGAAATCTAATTCTTTCGTAGATAAAACAGGACAAGACCTTGCCTCAACAACCTCTTCCTCACAGTGTTGCAGCCGTAGACCTGGGTTCCAACAGTTTTCACATGTTGATCTGTAGTCTCAATGACGGAAAATTACAAACCATTGACCGATTAAAAGAAATGGTAAGATTGGCTTCAGGATTGGATGATGATAAAAATCTGGACAAAATCACCCAGGAAAGAGCTTTAGCCTGCCTTGAACGTTTTGGACAACGTATCAGAAATTTTCCTGCTAACAGCGTCAGTATTGTCGGCACCAATACTCTGAGAACAGCAAAAAATGCCGGCAAATTCATAGCTCAGGCTGAAAAAGCACTCGGTCACCCTATTCATATCATTTCCGGCATAGAGGAAGCCCGGCTGATTTACCAGGGCGTTGCCAACAGCTTGGGTAGTAACGCCAAAAAACGTTTCGTCATGGATATTGGCGGCGGCAGTACGGAATACATTATTGGCAGTAACGATACCCCACACAGTAAAGAAAGTTTACACATGGGCTGTGTTACTTTCAGTAATCAGTTTTTCAAAAATGGTGAACTGTCAAAAAAAGCTTTTAAAAAAGCAACACTGTTGGCAGAACAGCGCCTGGAACCTTTTCAACAAAAATTCAATTCTCATAACTGGGATGAAGCCATTGGCGCATCAGGAAGCCTAAAAGCCATTCGAAATGTTTTACATGCCGCAGGCTGGAGTAATAACGGCATCACTATGGATGGGCTGGAAAAACTGGTTAATCACATCTGTAAACACAACCATATTAATGATCTGAATTTAGCGGAACTCAGTAGTGAACGCCTACCGGTTTTTACCGGCGGTGTTGCTATTATCTATGCTACCTTTAAGGCGCTGGGAGTCAAACAAATGACTGTATCCGACGGTGCCCTGCGTGAAGGACTGGTGCATGATTTACTGGGCAGAATTTATAATCAGGATATCCGTTCTGAAACCAGTAAAACTATTTCTGAATACTACCGAAGTAATCAACAACATGCCGAAAACCTGAAACAAACCATTCATTATATTCTCAAACAGATTCCCGACCACCCCAGCTTGACGGCTAATCCAGACACGACACAATTTCTGCAATGGGCGGCTGAATTACATGAGATCGGCCAAAGTATTGCCCATAGTCAATACCATAAGCACAGTGCCTATATTATCGAAAACGGTGACTTTGCTGGTTTCTCCAGACAGGATCAGAATGTATTGGCAACCATAGTCCGCAGTCATCGTAAGAAATTTTCTCTCTCACGTTTTAAAAACCTGCCAACGCCCTGGAATGAATCAGCTCCCTTTTTAACCATTATCCTCCGTCTAGCAGTGTTAATTCATAGAAACAGGCATAGTTTACGACCTGATTTCCACATAACAATTAAGAAAAAAACTATACAACTGCACTTCGCCAACCAATGGCTGAAACAAGCTCCCCTGACTCAGGCTGACCTGGAACTGGAAGCCTGCTTTTTGAAATCAGCCCGTTTCAAACTGGAATTTCAATAAATGCTGACACCGCTAAGACTGCTTTTTTTTTACTTGGCGGCGCCACCTGCATTACTAGCGGTTCTACTTATTTTTGCCATCAACAATACACCATTACACACTGACAACAAGCCATTAAGTTATCATGACATTCAACGGGCAAAACAAATATTAAACCCGTCAACGTCTGCTAGACAAAAAATTCAAACCATACATCTCAATCAAAAAGATCTGAATATTGCCATCAATTATTTATTGAATCTACTTATTCAAAGTTCTTCAAAGGTAACTCTCAAGAAAGATTCATTAAATTTCCAGATCACTTTGTTTTTACCCGACAATTTGCTTGGAAAATATCTGAATTTCACCTTTAACCTAACAAAAATAGCCGGTTTTCCTGTCATTAACTCATTAAAAATAGGGCGTATTGCTGTAGCTGATGAATTTGCAGGTCAACTTATTGAAAACGTAATTAAATACACCCCGCTAAAACAATACTATATTTTAGCGGCACAACATATACGCAACATCCAAATTGAACCCAACAACCTAAGCATCACCTATATGACAAATTTTGAGGATGCTGCGGCTAATAATGCTCCATTACTGGAAAACAAAAGCTATCAGTCATTAATCTTCTATCAACAAAAAATCAATCAAATTGTACGCGAACACGATCCCAAATGGCGTTTATCACTGGCAGAATTACTGCAACCCTTATTTTTTTCAGCATTCCAACGTTCGACTATAGATAACGCCACTGAAGAAAATCGTGCGCTCATCATCGCTGTCAGTAGCTATGTCAATAAAGAAGAACTAAAGTCTTTTTTGCCAATCAACCTGACTATAGCCAAACAATACCCGGTTTTTCTTTACCAACGAATCGACATGGCAAAACACTTTGTAGCATCAGCCGCTCTAGCCGCAACCGGTGCCTCAACATTGGCTAACATGCTGGGACAGGAGAAAGAACTAAGCGATGCCCAAAGAGGCAGCGGATTCAGCTTTATTGACCTGGCAGGTGACAGGGCAGGATTAAAGTTTGGCAAAACGGCAACAGCAACAGCAGAAAGTGCCAGGAAATTGCAAAAGATTATGCACAACATAGAAAATTACCGCGCCTTTATGCCTGATGTCCGCGATCTTCCAGAAGCGATGAATAGCCATGTCTTTGAACAGCAATATGGTTCCATCTACAGCCCGG
>CAYNIU010000060.1:0-13797 GCA_964397365.1 uncultured Methylomarinum sp.
GGAAGGCGTTGCTGGCATACTGTGAACCCCGATCCGAATGATGGATCAAACCGGCTTCCGGCCTGCGTTGCCAGATGGCCATCTTCAGCGCATCACAAACCAGCTGGGCCTTCATACGTGAACTCATGCTCCAGCCAACCACTCGACGTGAACACAGATCAATCACTACGGCCAGGTACAACCAGCCTTCTTGTGTCCAGATGTCCGTCACATCAGAGGCGTAGACCTGGTCTATTTGTGGTACATCAAACCGGCGTTCCAGCAGATTTTCAAACACTGGGTGTTTGTGGTTGCTGTTAGTGGTCACTTTGAATTTCTTGCGCTGCCGCGCCTTTACATCCGCTTCTCTCATCAATTTTCTTACCTTGTTACGGCTGACAGGATAACCCAATGCATTTAATGCTTTCTTCATCCGCCGACTGCCGTAGCTATACTTTGAACTCGCAGCAATGTCTTTTACCCAGTCCAGCATGTCCTGATGCTCAGAGTCTTCCGGGCGGCTGTTCCTGCGCGTCCAATAACTGTAATAACCAGTGCGTGTCACACCCAAAACCCTGCATTGCAGGCTGATCGGCCAGGTATTCTTATGCCGGGTGATAAACGAATATTTCACTTCGTTTCTACTGCAAAGAATACCGTCGCTTTTTTTAAGATGTCTTTCTCCATCTGCAAGCGCTTCACCTGAGCCTTGAGTTTCCTAATCTCTTCCTGCTCAGGGGGCTGCTTGCCATTGCCGCGAAACGCCTGGCCCTCATCGGCCTGGTGTTCCTTCACCCAGCGTCCCAGCATGTTGGCTTAATATCCAGGCTTCTCGCCGCCTCTGTCCGGGTATAGTCCTGCTCTGTTACCAGGCTCACCGCATCCAGTTTGAATTCTTTCGAATATTTCTTTCGTGTCGCCATTTTTATTTTCCTCAGTTAAGATCATTATCCTTAACTGGGATGTACAAATCCATTAGACCACGTCACTATCATGACTTATGTCGCCTTTCAGCATTGATGATAATCCGGTCGCTGTCACATAGCCCATGTTGCTCACTAAATAATCTGTCTATAGGTCTAATTTCTCTTTGTTCATCCTCAAATTTTATCAATTATTTGGGGTTGCGTGTGTAACATCAGTGACTGATATTAAATGCAGATATACGCTGAGTGACTTCGTTAGTTTTAGCAGATGCTACTGGGAATTATTCTATGTTCTGGATCTGTTCGCGCATTTGCTCAATAAGTACCTTCAGATCAATAGCAATCCGGGTCATGTATTTATCAGCTGATTTTGAACCCAGCGTATTGGCTTCGCGGTTCATCTCCTGCATTAAGAAATCCAGTCTGCGACCTATCGGTTCATGCTGTTGTAATACACGCAAGACTTCTTCTACATGTGTCTTCAGGCGATCCAGCTCTTCTGCCACATCCAGTTTTTGAGCCACAACGACTAATTCTTGTTCCAGACGATCAAAGTCCGGTTCCTCCACTAAGTCGGCAATACGCCCGGTTAATTTTTCACGTAACTGTTGCAGTACTTTCGGCAAGCGTTTTTCCGCCTCGCTTACAAGTAACGCTATCTGTGTACACCGACTTTCAATCATTATGCCGAGTTGCGCACCTTCCCGTTCCCGGGTGGACAGCAGGCTGTTCAGCGTCTGCTCTACCAACTCCAGGATAGCTGTTTGCAATAATGTCTTATCTATTTCCGTTTGTTGCTGGATACCTGGAAGCACCAATACATCCAATGCGGAAAATGTCTGTGGATTATCCATATGCTGTTCAATTTCGGCAGTAACCGCTAATAATCTTTTTAATGCCTCAATATTAACAGCATAGTCTTGTGTGACACTTTGCCGGTCATAACCCACTATACATTCAACTTTGCCTCGCTTTAGCTGCGCGGCAATTACAGTACGAACATCTGTCTCAATAAAACGCAATTGATCCGGTAATTTTAAAGTAATATCGCAATAACGATGATTGACTGAACGCAATTCACAATTAATTATAAGATTACCTATACATCTTTCGCTTCCTGCAAAAGCGGTCATGCTTCTTACCATTTTTCACCTATAATTACAGAGTGATAAAACAATGTTCACTCTTATGCCAGAATATTACGATCCGGAAACCTATCCGCAAAAGTGGAACTATCTACAATCAGGTACCATTATAGACCAGTATATGATTGAGCGGGAATTGGCTCACGGTGGTTTTAGCTCGGTATATCTGGCCAGGCAACTAGATGATCAGGTTCAGGTGGCTATCAAAGAATATTTACCTAGAAAACTGGCTCACAGAACCTGGAATAACATTGTTATACCTCATAACGATCAAACCAAAACTCTGTTTATGCGAGGACGAGCCTTGTTTTTTGAGGAAGCTAAAGTTCTGGCGAGTTTAAAGCACCATAACATCGTTGATGTGATTAATTTTTTTCAGGCCAATGATACTGTTTATATGGTAATGACTTATGATTACGGTCTCACGCTGGATAAAATTTTACAAAGAAAAATCCTGATAATTGATACCCAATTTTTGCTCACAGTTTTTAATCATTTGCTGACCGGTATTGATGTTATCCATCGGCAAAATCTGCTTCATCTGGATATTAAACCGGCTAATATTCTGATTCGTTCCCGACATGATCCATTGCTTCTTGATTTTGGCGCTATTCAAAAATATCCCTGCGAAGGCATCAGTAAACAAACCAAAGTACTAACGCAAGGTTATTCACCAATAGAACAATATTCCAGCAATAACCGCTTGGGCCCCTGGTCTGATATTTATGCAGTTGGCGCAAGTATGCGTTCCTGTCTGGATTATAAAACCCCTGTTCCGGCGCCGGATAGAGAACAACAGGATAAGCAAGAACCGGCGGTCAAAGCCTATAAAAACAAATTTCCTGAATATTTGCTACAAGCAATTGACTGGTCCATGGCTATACAGCCTGAAGACAGGCCGCAGTCCACCAGCGAATTGCAACGAGCATTAAATCATCCCAGTTGAAAGGTTGGCCGCGGCTTAGCCGTCAGTATAAAAATAGCGCTGTACTGGCAACCTGCGAATTGATACTCATTACGCATGAATTTCCGGTGCTTATCAGCGCTATTGACTCATTCAATAAATGAAAATTAATTTTCCCTTTAAAAGCAGGTATACTGTATCGTTTTTTTGATTTTATTGAGAACAATACATGAGACCCAGTGGACGCAATCCTGATCAGTTAAGAGACATTCGCTTTACCTGCAATTTTACCAAACATGCAGAAGGCTCTGTACTGGTCGAATTCGGAGATACCCGGGTACTGTGTACAGCCAGTGTTGAAGCCCGGGTGCCACGTTTTTTGAAGGGTAAAGGTCAGGGCTGGATTACTGCTGAATATGGCATGTTACCAAGATCCACACATGAACGTATGGCTCGCGAAGCGGGTCGTGGCAAACAAGGTGGCCGCACCCTGGAAATTCAACGATTGATCGGGCGTTCTCTGCGGGCAGCGGCAGATTTAAAAGCTTTGGGAGAAAACAGTATCACCATTGATTGCGATGTCATTCAAGCCGACGGTGGTACCCGTACCGCATCAATTACCGGCGGATTTGTAGCATTATCCATTGCCATCCAGCATCTGCTGGATAAAAATAAAATCAAAAATAATCCTTTGCATGGACAGGTTGCTTCTGTTTCTGTCGGTATTTATGAAGGTGTGCCGGTGCTGGATCTGGACTATGCCGAAGACAGCAATGCCGAGACGGATATGAATGTCGTTATGAATGACGCCGGCGCCTTCATCGAAATTCAGGGAACGGCTGAAGGACATGCGTTTAGAAGAGATGAATTAAGCAATATGCTTGAGTTGGCCGATCAAGGCATACAATCCTTGCTGGAAAAACAACGCAACGCGATTGCAAGTGTTAAATAATGTTTGCTGAGCATCAACAAATCGTTTTAGCCAGTGGTAACCCGGGAAAAATAAAAGAATTCCAGGCTATACTGGCGGGACATCCGGTTATCCCGCAATCACAGTTTAATGTTAAAGAAGCTGAGGAAACCGGCTCCACCTTTATTGAAAATGCCATCATAAAAGCCCGCAATGCCGCATTTCAAGCCCAATCAGCTGCTATAGCCGATGATTCGGGTTTAGCGGTTGATGTATTAAATGGTGCGCCAGGAGTCATTTCCGCGAGATATGCCGGTCCGGGTGCTTCTGATCAGGACAATTTAGTAAAATTGTTACAAAACTTGAAAGGCGTACCCGAACAGCATCGCACTGCCCGTTTTATTTGTGTGATCGTGTTTATGAAACATGCCGACGATCCTACGCCGGTTATTGCACAAGGCACCTGGGAAGGGCGCATCCTGGATAAACCTTGCGGTGAAAACGGCTTTGGCTATGATCCGATATTTTGGATCCCGGAATACCAATGTACTTCGGCGCAATTGTTACCAAAAGTAAAAAACGTCATCAGTCATCGTGGGCAGGCGTTAAAAGCTTTGACGAAACTGCTGAAGTAACGGTGACTTCCAGTTCTTTGCACGTTATCGCTGGACAATTTGTCCATAATCAGACCATTACCCATATCACTGCTCTTGGCAAGGGTCTGATTAACGATACTTTTCTGGTTATCACGCAGACAAGCCCTTTTGTACTGCAACGAATTAATCGCAGGGTTTTTCCACAAGCAAATCTTATCATGGATAACCTGTTACAATTAAACAAACACATCCAGTATAGAAAAACCGAACTGGAAAAAATAACTATCCCGGCATTAATTCAAACGCACGATGGGCAAAATTGCCTGTATGATAATCAACAGAACTGTTGGCGGGCGTTACACTATATTGAAAACAGCGAAAGCCGGGAAATGATCACCGATAAAACCGAAGCGGAACAAACCGGTTTTGCGCTGGCCCGTTTCCATCGCCTGTTTAGTGATCTGAAGCCACAAACTCTACACGATACACTGCCTGGATTTCATATTACGCCACAGTATTTACAACAATATCATCGTGTTGCCATTCAATCCACTATAAAAAATCAGGGTAGAGCATTTGCGTTTTGTAGGCAATTTATCCATAACTTTGCTGATAAGATAGATGTTCTGGAAAAAGCCAAACGAACAGGGCTGTTACCAGAACGAGTTATTCATGGCGACCCGAAATTAAACAATTTTCTATTTCGCCAAAATAGCTATACTGTTATAGCCTTGATTGATCTGGATACGGTAAAATCGGGACTGGTGCATTATGATATAGGCGACTGCCTGCGCTCCTGCTGCCATATAAAAAAATCCAACCGTTTTGATGTTGATTTGTGTGAAGCGATTTTAGCCTGTTATTTGCAGGAAGCCGGACATTTTTTCAGCGCCGCTGAATATGACTATTTATTTGCCGCAATAGAACTGATTCCCTTTGAGCTGGGGCTACGTTTTTTTACTGATTACTTACAAGGTGATCAGTATTTTAAAGTAGAGTATCCTGAACACAATTTATATCGGGCCAAAAGTCAGTTTAAGCTGTGTGCAGACATAGGCCGACAACGATTAGTGATTGAAAAGAGAATCAAACAATTACAAAAACAATGGTGCTCAACTTAGGCCGCTCGCAGCAAATAACCCACCAAAATATCAATCTGCCCACATCAGGATTGTAATAAATGCAGGGAACACACCTTGCTTTTAGATACAAGTTTAGTCAGTAAAAGGTTGCGGATGATCAATCCAGTATCCCTGTGCATAATCAACGCCCAGCTCAGAAATTTTGTCATAAATCCGTTCTGTTTCTATAAATTCCGCTATGGTTTTTTTGCCTAGCAGATGACCGATTTCGTTAATGGACTTCACCATTGCCAGATCGACCCGATCATCACAAATATCTTTTACAAAGATACCGTCAATTTTTAGAAAATCAACGGGCATGTTTTTCAGATAGGCGAAAGAAGACAAACCACTGCCAAAATCATCAAGAGCAAACCGACAGCCTTTACCTTTCACAGCTTTCATAAAGTCGGTTGCTAAATTAAGATTGGCAATTGCCGCTGTCTCGGTAATTTCAAAACAGAATTTTTCACAAGGCAACGCAAAATAATTGAGTAGTCTGAAAATGGAATCCAGAACCCCTTTAGTACCCAGAGTATGCCCTGACAGATTTATCGTACAAAGGGACAAGTTTTCCAGCTGATTCTTGTGTTCTGCATACCATGCCAGGCAATGTTCGATAACATATTGATCAATTTTATCCATTAATCCATAACGTTCCGCAGCTGGAATAAATGCTCCGGGTGGAATAATAGAACCATCCTCATTACTGATGCGCAATAAGGTTTCAAAGTGTTCTCCTTCAATATTATTGATACTGTGTATGGATTGTTTGTAAAGTACAAAACGATCGTTATCAAGGGCATCATGAAGCTTTGCAACCCATTGCATTTGTCCTGAACGCTGGCGAATTTCCTTATCATTTTTCTGATAAACGACAACCCGGTTTCGACCGGCGTCTTTTGCCGCATAACAGCACGAATCAGCAACAATCAATAAATCATTGAGATCATGAAACTCTGCGGTTATTTCAATAAGACCGATACTGACACCGATATGGAAATTTTTGTCTTCCCAATTAAAACGATAATTGGCAACCGCTTCGCGTAATGCATCGGCAACCCGTTCTGCCTGTTCAATTGTGCAATGTTCCATTAAAACGCCAAACTCATCACCACCTAATCGAGCCAGTGTATCTCTGGATCTGACCTGATTCTGCAATAACAAAGAGAGTTGTTTTAACAATTCGTCACCGGCGGTATGACCGCTGGTATCATTGATCACCTTGAATTGATCCAGATCCAGATAACAGAAAGCAAATTTATTGAGCGTTTCATGACGGGATGATAAAACCCTTTGCAGTCTATTTTCAAACTCCCGTCTATTGACCAAGCCCGTCAAAGGGTCATGAGTTGCCTGATAGATCAGCTCACGGGATAGCCTTCTGGCATCAGTCACATCACTGAAAACCAGCACTACTCCTTGAATTTGACCATTTGCGTCCATAATAGGCGCCGCTGAATCCTGAATGGAATATTCCTTATTCCATCGGTCAATCAATAATGTATTTTTACTTAAATACTCTATTTTTCCATCTTGCAGACACCGCAAAACCGGACAGGGCAACACTTTTTTGCTGATTTCATCAACAATACTGAAAATTTTATCAATGGCCTGACCGCGGGCTTCCGCCTGGCGCCATCCGGTCAGTTTTTCCGCGGTTGGATTGATAAATTCAACCAATCCATTTTTGTCCGTGGTTATCACCGCATCACCAATGGATTTTAAGGTAACCTGGGCGCGTTCCTTTTCCTGTTTGAGTTTTTCTTCGGTATTCAAGCGTTCGGAAATTTCCTGACGCAACTCCATCGTTCGCTCTTCAACCAGTGTTTCCAAGCGCTGACGATAAGCTTCCAGTTCCTTTTCAGCCGCTTTGCCTTTTAATACATTGTCAATGACCAGTGGCAACAACTTCAGATGATCCCCTTCAATATCTTTAGTTAGATAATCCGCCGCACCCAATTTAAGCGCTTTGACAGCAAGTTCTTCATTGCCGCTACCGGTGACAATAATAACTGGAATTGTTGTCGGTATATAAGGAAAAATATCAAATGCTGTGCCATCACCCAAAGCGTGATCCGCCAGAATAATTTCATACCTTACGGTTGTCAGTAAAGCGATGGCTTCGGCAACTGATCCGGCAATGTCATAATCGTAAGGGAGTTGTTGGCGCTTGACAAAACGCTTAAAACTCATTTGGTCGGTGAGGTCGTCTTCGATTAATAACAAACGGATCTGATTCATTTTTTGAGTGTCCAGTAAGGCGAAAGCACTTGAATGGAAGCTAGAAACTGGGTGTAGTCCAAAGGTTTGAGAATATAACCGGAAATACCTTTCATAAATGACTGATCCACATCCGACTGTTCTTTTGATGAGGTTAGCATAACCACCGGAATATTTTTGAATACAGAATGATTTTTTAGTAGCGTAAGGCACTCCAGCCCGTTCATTTTAGGCATATTGATGTCCAGTAAAATCACACAAGGCAATCCCTGAACAGGTTTTTCAAGATATTCCAACGCTTCTTCGCCATGGCACACGGCTATCAGTTCATTGGCTACGCCTATTTCCTTAAAGGCACGTTTGACGGTCATCACATCAACCAAGTCGTCCTCAACCAGTAATATGGGCTGGATTTTATTCATTATTCATTATTTTTGGTATTGTAAAAATAAAAGCACAGCCTTGGCCTGTTTCTGATTCTATCCAGATTTTACCCCCCCAGTTATTAATAATCTTTTCTATCAGACTGAGTCCTATGCCACTACTATTTGACTGGTCTTTAGGTTTTAAAGTTTGAAACAGCTGAAAGACTTTTCTCTGATATTTCCTATCAATACCCGGGCCGTTATCGGCAATACAAAATTGCCAGTATTGTTTTTGCTCCATACAGCTGATATTAATTTGGCCATGTTTTTTATCGTTGTATTTCACCGCATTATCCAGTAAATTCTGAAAAACCTGATGAATCCTGAGTTTTTCTGTCTTTATAACAGGTAAATGTGACTGAATACTAATTTTTATTGTTTCCGGCGGCGAAATCAGTTGAATAATTTCTTCAATTAATTTATCCACATCAACAGCTTCTTCGCTTTCTTTGACTCTTCCTACGCGCGAATATTGCAAAATACCATCAATCATCTCATGCATCCGCCTGACTCGATCTCTTAACAAATCCATCTGTTCCCGACCCTCATCATCAAAAGCTTCGGCATAATCTTCAGCCAGCCATGCTGACAATTGATTAATGGCTCGCAACGGCGCTTTCAAGTCATGCGAGACTACATAAGCAAAGTTTTTCAATTCCTGATTGGCTCGATCCAGCTCTTCCGTTCTTTCATGGACGCGCTGTTCCAGATCTTTATTCAATATTTTAATCTTGTTCTGGGTTAACTGCATTTCTCTGATCAGCAAGGTATTTTGCAAAGCAATAGCCGCCTGAGCTGTCAATAACCGGGTCAATTCAATCTGTTCCCGGGTAAACACGGAATTAATCAGTTTGTTTTCCAGATAGAGAATACCCAGTACCTTTTGTTGTCTTAACAACGGGATACAAAGTATTGATTTGAGCTGTTGTGTTTGTACGACATTGTCGGTAATAAAATCACCTTCTTTACAGGCATTTTCCAGAACCAGCATTTCCGCAGTCCGATAAACATAATTCACTACCGACCAACTTAAACTGTCGGTATCAATGGTATGGTCGTTACCAAGCTGCACCTCTACCTGATCCTGTTTGTTACCTCGGGCAACTGTGTGCAGATTATCATTTTCAATAACCAGCAGATAACCTGTTTTTGCCCCTAAACGTTCCATGACTGCCTGTAAAACGGTGCTCAGCAGAGCATTAAAATCCAGTTGCCGGGTAATCGCCCGGGTAGCTTGTAACAAATAATTAACATCCAGGAGTTGCGCCAAAGACTGATCGGCATTATCAACATCATCCTTTAGCGTTATGGAATATTTGTCCTGTAATTGTCGGCTTTTCACCGAAGCCGAACACAAACGATAATTCTCGGTTGCCTTTAACAGATAATAGCCGGCGTGATTGTGCTGATGCGTTATCAGCAGCTCACCAAGACGTTGATACAAGTAACCTTTCAATAATATAAATTGTTCTTTCTCGGCCAAGTCAATTGCATCCAGACAACAGCGGCGGCTTTCACTAAAATCATTTTGATGAAAGGCTTTTTCCATGTGCATAAAAGCCAGATAGGGTTTAAGGATTGGTCCTAACGCCGTCCAGGTATTTACGTTATCCAAACAGTCGGACAGTATTTTTTCTTCTTCTGCGGAAAACCGATTATGCAGCCTCAAAGCATTCACATAACGGAATACATACCAGAGTCGATTGAGAATATTGTCGCTGAGTCCTCTCAGATACGGTCGGGCCAAGTCCAGCGCTTCGGCAGCTTGTTGATAGTTGCCCAAAAAATGAAAACTAATCCCCTTCAGGGTGTAATAGCCACCAATGGATACAACATGCTTATCTTCTTCCCATTTTTTCAGTTTAGCCGCCATTTCCTGCGCATTATAGCTACTGGTTCCGGTCACTATCATATCGCTCCAACCGGCAACAGCGCTTTCCGCCAGACCCAAAGACAGCGATAAATTGAATTTTTCAGAAAAAGCGATACATTCACCGGCAATATCAATCACCCGGTCGAGATGTTTGCCTTGATGAATCAAATGCCAAATATAAGGGCCATACGACAGACCGGCATTGTATAAATCGCCACAGCTTTTACCGCGATGAATATTTTTTTGACATTGTTCGAGAATATATTCCGAATCCCGACGGTTATGCATATTGGTCCACAAAATGCCGTTAATGCCCTTGGTAGCGCCAAAAGTGTCCGGGTAACGTTCTGACAAAGCCAGTCCCAGATCTTCGTAACGGAAAGACATGTCATACTGACCTTGTCGTTGCAGATAAAGCCCGACCATGGAAAAACCATAAATAACGGTTTCATCGACTCCGCCCGCCAGACAGTTCTGTGTCGATTGTATCGCGGATAAATATAACTGCGGCACCATGCCAGCCAGATAGTAATCGGGAATCAGTTCGCTATAGATGCCGGTTTCAATTTTTGTTGCCCGATCACCGCTGGGTGTAATATTGATAATCTGTTGCCAAATATCCCGGTTATCCTGATGAATCTGTTGAATAATTACCGCCGCTTTTGCCAATGCTTGTTCATCGTCAGCAGGAATTTCCCGTTTGAAAAAACGTAAGGCGCGGTTACCCAGTGCAATGGCTTGCTTAAATTTTCCCATTGATGACAAACCGGTAGTCTGCTCATACAGACAATCAATACGGTCAAGGTCATTTTTTGATTTCTCAATCAGGATATTCAAAATATGCTCTGATTCCGGCTGATGCCCCAGCGCCATTTCAGTACGAGCCAGATACTTATGCAGTGAAAACAAAAACTCATAATGCCGATCCCAGGATTGCTCAGGAAAGAGTTGTCTACTTTGGCGGAAAAAAAAGTTGGCATTATCCATTGCCAATGCCCTCATTGCATGAATGCCGGCGTGATAATTAAAATCCGCTTCCTGCTGACGTTCGGCGTCAGTCTGCTGCTCCAGCCTGCCATCGGCCAGGTGTTCAACTATAGTGAACAGATTAGGTAAGCTTTCCATCTCTGTGTCTTCAGGAATTGCCCTGATCAAGGCATTGGCAATCTGTTTATGAACCAGGCGTTTTTGCTCTTGATCCATAAAACTTTCTGCGGCCGCCTGCACCTGGTCATGAAAAAAGAACAGTCGTTCTTTCTCACGCAGCAAAATATTATTCGCAAAACAATCGGCTAAAGCCTGATATAAATCCGCCAAGGATTTATTGGCCGCCAGAGCCAGATCCTTTGCTTCAAAGCTGGCTCCAAGACAGGCAGCAATAGCTAAAAGCCGTTGCGACTGCCTATCAAGCTTGGCGATTTTATCTTTAAACAAATCCAGCGCTGAATCGGGGATTGCAGTATGACGCAACTGCTCGTCATCCCAGATCCATAGACCATCTTCACCCAAACGTAAATGCCGGTAGCTGTGCAACCAACGCAGGCTTTCATTGACAAATAACGGATTACCGGCGGAGGTATGAAAAATAATATCCGCTAGGACTTCAGTTCTGGAGGGATAGGTATTGAGTATATACGCTGTCATCTGATTAACGTCGGTCAATTTTAGAGGCGCCAAACGAATTTCCCGTAACGGTCTTTTCGCTTGCCTGACCTTGTTGATCAACCCCGTTAAATGGTGACTGTGATCCACTTCGTTATGCCGGTAAGCGCCTATCCAGTAAAGATAAGGATAGTCCATAGCGTTATTAAACATCCGTTCCAGTAAATCAAACGTGGCGCCATCACACCATTGCAGATCATCTATAAATAATGTCAGCGGATGTTCCTTACTGGCCAGACAGGCAATAAACTTTCCCGCGGTATCATTAAAGCGGTTGCGAGCTTCCACCGGCGGCAAATCAGCAACCGCTTTCTGTGGGCCGATAATTAATTCCAGTTCCGGCAGCAGATCAATCATCAATTGACCATTTTCTCCCAATTGTTTACTGATTCGATCACGCCAATAATGAATCCGCTGGCTGTCTTCTGTTAAATAGGTCTTGATCAAATGAGTCAATGCCTGAATCAAAGTACTGTAAGGAATATGTTTTTTAAATTGATCGAATTTTCCAGAAGTAAAATATCCGGCATGAGCTACTATCGGTAATTGCAGTTCCTGAATCAGACGAGTTTTTCCTATGCCCGACAGACCGGAAATTAATGCTGCCCGAAACACCCCGGAACAAGCTTTATTATATTCATCCAGCAGCGTTTTCTTCTCCTGATCACGACCGACCATTAACGAAGGAATGGTAATGCGGTTGCTAAAATCCTTTTGTTTTAAGGTAAAGCGATTGATACGCTGATATTGCCGCCAGCTTTTCAAGCATCGCTGCAAATCAGCCGCCAAACCGGATGCAGTCTGATAACGTTTTTCAGGAGCCTTTTCCAATAGCAGACTGACAATCCGAGCCACTGTTTTGGGTACGGCCGGATTGATATTATCTACTGGAAGTGGTGTTTCAGCCAGGTGAGAATGAATAATGGTAATAGGATCGTCAAATAAAAAAGGCGGTTTTCCTGTAAGCAACTGGTAAAAAATCATTCCCAGTGAATACAAGTCGGTCGAGTAGTTAACAGTCTGCTTGATCCGGCCGGTTTGTTCAGGGGATAAATAAGGCAAAGTCTGGCGCCGAAAATAATCATCATAAATAAAATGACTGATTTGATTAATGTCCAGTATGCGTACATCATCTATAAGCTGTACCGTTTCCGAATCAGACTGAATCAGAACATTACTGGGTTTGATACTTTTATGGATATGACCGGCTTTATGACGTTGTTCGATCTGTCCGGCAATCGCCAAGACGATTTTTATAATCGTCGCCATCTCTGGGTCGGGATAATTCAGCATCCATTTATCTAAAGATTGTCCCGGTATCCACGGCTGAAGCAAATACAGTAGTTCACTGTTTGGATGGATAACATCCGGTAAAATGATCTTGTCAATATTCAGGTCAGACAGATGATCAATTTGCTGTTGCAGGTAAGCGGCCAGTTCGGTGTTACAAAACTGAGGATTGATTTTCTTTAATACCATGACAGAATTAGCCTTGTCGGTGGCCATAACTTTATAGACATGAGCGTGCAGACTGCTACCTAGGCAATCAATAATCTGATAGTTCAACACGCTTTTCATCAATAATCAGCCCCATACAGCCAGATTCAGCAAACAATGCCCATGCTTTTCAATATAGCAGTAAATATAAACTTTATTTGTATCTACTCATCTGATATTTGTTCAGTGCTTTCATACCTCGCGAGGTTTTAAATCGTCCTATTTAAAACGTGTCATGTTGAACCGCTTTTTTCCACTGTCGCAGTATAATCATCCCAATCCGACGACCTCCTACTTGTGTTTTTTATGGTTACCTATGTGAAATGGCATCAGCCCCTATTGCCGTTAAATTAACACGGGCCATGCAGCGCGGTCTTACAGTATTCTGTTTTTTTATCTGCAGACTTCATGCATAATGGATTTTTTTGCAAATATTCAATGGCTGCCAGTATGTCTTTGAGTAACTTATCAGCCAGATCAAGACTGAAGTTTTCTTTAATCACCATTCGCAATACCACGATATGTTCTGCATTAGG
>CAYNIU010000061.1:0-13678 GCA_964397365.1 uncultured Methylomarinum sp.
TCAGACCTTATATTTCTTATGGCGCGGCCGCGATGATTGCAAAATCAACCGGCAACACTAATGAGGCGTTACAAGGCAGCATCCTGGAAGACATGTTAAGCGATTATCAAAACAATATCGCAGAATATAGCTGCTTTTTTAAAGGGATAACGGATACCTTGAATGATATTGAAAAACTGGGCCTTAAATGGGGTGTCGTGACTAACAAACGTGAACGCTTTACTCTGCCCTTAATGGCCGCCCTTAATCTCACTGATAGAGCTTCCTGTATTATCAGTGGCGATACCACTGCCAACAGTAAACCTCACCCTGAACCCATGCTAATGGCCTGCAAACAAGCGCAGGTTAAACCTGAGCAATGTGTTTATATCGGCGATGCCATACACGACATCACTGCCGGCAAAAATGCCAATATGAAAACATTGGCGGCCCTTTATGGCTATCTTAAAGCCGATGATCAACCAACCGACTGGGGCGCAGATGGATTAATCCATTCCCCGGAGCAATTGACTACATGGATTCATTCTGCAATATGTTATTAACAGATCATGACATCTTAATTACCGGCGCCGGCGGCGGATTGGGCGGGACTGCCGCCGTTGCACTTGCTAAACAAGGTGCACATATTATTTTGCTGGATAAAAGCATTCCTAAAATGGAAAAAGTTTACGACAGTATTTTAGAAACAGGCGGCCCTGAACCTACCCTGTATCCATTCGATCTGGCCGGAGCCAATGAAGATCAATATCAGGAAATGGCCAATGTCATAGAAAAACAATACGGTTCATTGCAAGGTTTACTGCATTCTGCAGTCGATCTCAGCGCCTTCAGTCCGGTTATTAATATTAAGACTCAGGAATGGGGGCATACTTTAAATGTAAACTTGAATGCCGCCTTTTTATTAAGCCGGATACTGTTACCGGTTTTACAAAAAAGCGAACATGCCTCTATCGTTTTTACTTCTGATTCATCCGCCAGAAATGCGCACGCTTATACCGGCGCTTATGGCGTTTCCAAGATTGCCCTGGAAGGTTTTGCCAAAATACTGGCGGAAGAATTAGAAGCTGCACAAAAAATTCGTGTCAATACTTTGGTACCCGGCCCCGTCAATTCACCGTTACGAAAAAGAGTGTATCCGGCAGAAGACAAAAGCAAACTGCCCACCATGGACTCACTGGATGAAATCTACAGTTATTTATTCAGCCACGAAAGTCTGGGGTTGACTGGTCAAACTATTGATGCACAAACATTTAAAATCCCTTAAATTCTTATGTCTGAAAGAGAAGTTATTACATTAACCCGAGATGTTAACGTCGTCACCATACCGGACGGCAATCATGGCACCTTGAGCAAAGGTCATGAAGTTACAATTCATCAAGCTATGGGAACAAATTATACGGTTGTGACTGAACACGGACACATGGTTCGCATTTCCGGCACCGATGCTGATGCACTGGGGAAAGATCCGCATGAATTACATACCCTGATTTCGGAAACGGATTCGATAGCCGTTGAAAAAAACTGCTGGGAAGTCATGAAAACCGTTTATGATCCGGAAATTCCAGTCAATATCGTCGATTTGGGGTTGGTTTATCATTGTAATGTCACGCCTAATGAAGACGGTGGCAATGACGTTCATATCATAATGACACTGACCGCGCCAGGCTGCGGTATGGGACCGGTCATTCAAAGCGACGTGGAAAAATCCATACGCGCCCTGCCCGGTGTCAATTCTGTCAATGTGGAAGTGGTACTGGATCCCCCCTGGTCAAGGGAAATGATGTCAGAAGCTGCACAAGTACAATTGGGGTTGTTTTAATCGGCTACCAGCTTAATAAGTAGGCTTCCCTGACTTATAAACGCCAATATTAAATATCGCACCGACCCCTCAAAGCCATTAAGATTAAGATAAAAAACGGGCATGAGCTGTATAGCTGAAACCTTAACTTAAGGCAGTGTAATCCACCGCTTTTTATTATACTTCGGGCGACTACTGCGGCTAATTTTAGAGCGAGTTGATTTTTACCGATAGAAAATAGCAACAATAGCCACGCGAAGTATAAGGTTAGTCAGTTAACTTCTTAGCAAGTTAAACATGACCTTAGCTGCACCACAATCTGGACATTCCCAATCATCGGGCAAATCTTCCCAGCGAGTTCCCGGCGCAATTCCAGTTTTTGGATCACCTTTTTCTTCATCATAAATGTGACCGCAAGTTTTACATTTGTATTTTCTAAATTCTGCCATTTTATAATCCTATTTTATTTCCAATTATTAGCAGTTGAATTGTAACGTAATCGGGTAGACAAAAAAAACCACAAACATCCTGGATAAATTATTTATATCATCTCAAAATCGATTTGCTATAATCGAACAAGCAGTCATTCTAATGTTATCCCATATTCCCGCCACAGATCATATCAGGAAACCATGCCTATCATGACCTTTCAATCTCAAAAAATTAACCTTAAAAGTACTTTTCACCGGCTTATAACTCTGTTGTTGATTTCTGTAATAACATGTTCTGGGTCAATTGCTTACAGCAATGAACAAGGGCATCAACAAACAGGTTTTGGTCCGGGTGACAATTTTTTACACAACATGTCTGTTAACCCGAACGAATATCCTCATATTGCAGACGTGAGTCAAAAAGCATCCCTACTGCCCGCGCCATTATCAAGAAAATATGCCACAACAGTCAAAATAAAACTGGAAGCAACAGAAGTCATTGCTGAGATAGCTCCAGGTATTTCATATCATTACTGGACATTCAATAACACCGTACCCGGCCCTATGTTACGAATAAAACAAGGGGATAGCGTTGAACTCACACTACATAACGATAAGACCAGCAGTCACAGCCATTCCATAGATTTGCATGCAGTAACGGGACCCGGCGGCGGCGCCGTCATAACAGAAGTAGAACCCGGCGAAACCCGGGTAATGAGATTTAAAGCTAAGCAGGCCGGACTTTATATTTATCATTGTGCATCGGGTAATGCAGCCACCCATATTGCCAACGGTATGTATGGTTTGATACTGGTTGAGCCAAAAGCAGGTTTATCGAAAGTTGATAAAGAGTTTTATGTCATGCAGGGAGAACTTTATACCCGTGGAGAAATGGGAAAACGTGGATTTCAGGCGTTTGACCCGCGTAAAATGATTAATGAACGTCCTGAATATATCGTATTCAATGGCCGCACAGGAGCTTTAATTAAAAGCGGGACTTTAAAGGCGAAAGTTGGAGATCGTATACGAATTTATATCGGTAATGCCGGTGTAGCTAAAATTTCATCCTTCCACATTATTGGTGAAATTTTTGATCGTGTTTTCCCGGAAGCATCCACAGCAATGCCGCTTAAAAATGTACAAACAACACTAATTCCGGCTGGCGGCGCCAGTATTGTTGAATTTACTGTTGATTATCCTGGCAACTATGTCCTGGTTGATCATGCCTTAACCCGTATTGATCGTGGCGCCTGGGGGATTCTTCAAGTTACCGGAACAAAAAACAACAAACTTTATCATGCAGTTTCTGCTGAAAAGTCACATAAAACAACCAGTCATCACAGCTCAATTCATTAAAATAGAAGCATTAAAATTAAGAGGAGAATGATTTATGCATGAACTTGATGGTGTCACGCCTAGCCAACAAACCAAAAGTCTAACTGTCAGTACCATTGCATTTACCGTCTGTTTTGCCGTATGGACGATATTTTCGATTATTGGCATTAAAATCAAACAGAATCTTGGACTCAATGATACCGAGTTCGGTTTACTGGTAGCCACGCCCGTATTGACAGGTTCATTAAGCCGGATTTTTCTCGGTATCTGGACTGACCAGTTTGGTGGACGCATAGTCTACTTCTTATTGATGCTGACAACATCCGTTGCCGTCTGGTTGCTATCCACAGTTTCGACCTATCCCATGTATTTACTGGCCGCTTTAGGCGTGGGCCTGGCTGGCGGATCATTTGCCGTTGGTATTGCTTATGTTTCGCGCTGGTATGATTCTAAACACCAGGGAACAGCGCTGGGTATATTTGGCATGGGTAACGTGGGAGCAGCAATAACCAACTTCGGCGCACCTTTTTTGTTAGTCGCTTATGGCTGGGAAAATGTTGCCAAAATTTATGCCATGATATTGTTTACCATGGCTATTATTTTCTGGTTTAGCACGGAAGAAGATCCATCCACTAAAGCCAGAAAACATCGCGGAGAAGCCATCAGACCTGCCTTAATGCAACTTGAACCCTTGAAATATTTACAGGTCTGGCGATTTGCAACCTACTATTTCTTTGTTTTCGGCGGTTACGTTGCATTGGCATTATGGTTACCCCGGTATTATATAGGCGCCTATAACCTGGAAATTGAAACCGCCGGTATGCTGGCCGCCATGTATGCCTTGCCCGGCAGTATATTCAGAGCGTTGGGTGGGTGGATGTCTGATAAAATCGGTGCTCGCCGGGTTATGTATATCACCTTTATCAGTGCCCTGGCCTGCCTGTTTTTCATGTCCTATCCGGCCACCGATTACAGTATTCACGGTATCGAAGGTCCGATTAATTTCACCATCGCCATTGGTTTAGTACCGTTTGTTTTTCTGACTATCCTGCTTGGCTTCTTTATGTCACTGGGAAAAGCGGCTGTCTATAAACATATTCCGGTTTACTATCCTGACCATGTCGGGGCAGTTGGCGGCCTGGTCGGGATGATAGGCGGTCTGGGTGGATTTGTATTGCCCATCTGCTTTGGTATTATGAACGACCTGATAGGCGTCTGGACCAGTTGCTTCATGTTACTGTTTGTCATTGTCGGCGTTTCTTTAATCTGGATGCATGTTTCTATTGTTCTGATGGATAGAAAACATCACCCTGAATTAAAATCACCTAAAGATTTACCGGAAATGATGAGTACAGTTAAGTTGAATAAGTAATGTTCACAAAATAACTTTTTATTGATATCCTTCGCGTGATTATATTTTCGGTTTTTATGACTTAAGCTATTTTATTCGAAAAAAGGCGCATAGCGAACTATGTAACTGTTTTTGCAACGCTGGTATTGGATAAAACAGCACGTTAGAAACCTGAAAATGTGGTCGTGCGAAGTTATACGTCATCATTAATACTATATTGCACAGAACAGTTACTTGTTCTTTTCAAAAAGCTTTAATATAGAAAATGTCAGCCAGCCTATCAATAAAATACCAACACCCAAAGTTCCATAAGCTATGGGCCAGGGAATTTCCTTTGTCATCATGGTAAATTCCGACATTCCACCAATGCTTGCCAATAAATTAAGTGGCATAAATACTACGCTGATAATAGTCAATTGTGAAATGCGCTTGTTTTGATTGACATTTACAAAACCAACTGTCGCATCCATTAAAAAATTAATTTTCTCAAACAGAAAAACCGTATGACTATTAATAGACTCAATATCCCGAAGAATTTGCTTGGCCGTTACCATTTGTTTATGCGATAAAAAACCGCCCCGCATTAAAAAAGATAATGCTCGTTGAGCATTCAGCATATTGCCCCGAATCAAACCGTTAAGATCTTCTTCCGCTGCAATATCCGCTAGAAGACCTGGCGCATCAGCATCAGTAATTGTTTCATTCAATACCTTTTGCCCCACCTGACTTAATATGTTGTAACTATCTTCCAAACCATCAGCCGAATATTCAACATCTGCATCATAAAGATCCAGTAATATATCCTTGCAATCAAAATAATTACCCGCCTGACTCCGGGTGCGTAGCCGCTGTAAACGAAATACAGGAAGCTTCTGATTTCGCACCGTGAATAAAATATCCGAATGAATGATAAAAGCGACAGGAATACTATGGGACTTATCACCCCGATCCAAGAGAAAATTGGAATGGAGATGGATTTCATCATTTTCTGCGCTATAAAAACGGGCACTGACTTCTAAATCGGTCAGGTCATCAGGATCGGGTAATGATAAGCCATAATGTTGACCAATTTCACGTCTTTCAGATTCAGAGGCATTCAGTAAATCTATCCAGATAGGTTGGGTTACAAACAAATCTTCTTTGCAGGTAATATCTATAATCCGAATCTGACCGTTGATGATTTCATAGACATTAATTTTTGCTTTAATAATTTTTGTATTCCCTTGTTAGCGGATTCATTTGCATGTGAGGGTCTGATCAATATGCTGTCAAATGCCGCAACTCAGCCAGTTTTTTACCTAATTGCCACAATTGCTCGTCGGTTAATGTGGCTTTAATTTTGGGTGAGAAATCTTCATCTTCACGATTTAAATGTTGCCGTTGCAATTTCTCAAAATCAATAGCCAGTCGTTGCAATTGATCAAAATCAGTGGTTTTTTCAGGATTAGCAAGTTTTTTCGCTAACAACTCCCAAGCCTTTTCAATTTCCTCGTGATCCAGCATTAACCGTTCAATCATGCCGTCTATCAATGCTGAATGTCCCAGCATTAATGGAAACAAACCTTGTTCTTCATCCTGATGATGTAAATGGTTGGCATGGGAGTAATGACAACAGGCATCCATGCATTGGTTTGCCAGTTCTTCATTCATGCCTTGCTGTTTAATGCTATCAACCAGCGCTAATAACTGATCACCTCTGACTAAAAAATCTTCGTGATAGCTTTTTAATACAGCTAAACCATTTGAAAAATCAGTTGCGGGATCGGTATATTTAAATTCCATATTTATTGGGTTATATAAAAAATTTTCCAGAGTATTGCCATTGTAAAAGCCAGATTAAAGCCAATCATCCTCTTTAATAACTTAAACTCAGCTTCAGTTTGTAGTTGATATTTAAGGAGCTGTTCCTGTATTAAATGCAAGGAATCTTCTTAATTAACTTTAGACTCATTCTCCTGCTTCTTTAAGCGCTTCATATCCTTCGGTCATCATGGTTGACATGTAATAACTCCAAAATCATTTTCTTTCGATCCTGCGTGAAACCACTACTTACCGCTGTTTGACAAACTTGGTTCTAACCAGCTGATAAGGACGAAACATATACCCTAACGGAGCGCTCCAGATATGCACCAGTCGACTGAAGGGAAACAGAAAGAATACCGACATTCCGAGAAATAAATGCAGTTTATAGATGAATCCGACATTATCCAACATTATCGGCTCTGGATTTAATGCCAAAATACTTTGCACCCAATAACTGAGTGAAATCATGGTTGAAGGATCGCCATCGACGGCATGATTAATGGATACAACAATGGTAATCAGACCTACGGTCAACGTCACCAGTATCCAGTCGAGGATAAAAATATCCATAAACCGGCTGTTGGCCCTGACTCGGGGATTATACATGCGCCTTTTCCACAAGATGACACCGCCCATCATGCACATTGAGCCGAATATCGCCCCCAGAGTAATGGCAATATATTGATGAGCGAGATCGGAGATGCCCATCCCTAAAAAAACCCAATGTGGCGTAACCAGGCCGGCAAAATGCCCGAAAAACAGCGCTATTATACCAATATGAAACAAAATACTGCCCTTCCGCAATTGTTCTTTTTCAAACAACTGGCTGGAATCAGCTTTCCAGGTGTATTGTTCACGATCAAAACGAATCAGACTTCCCAGTAAAAATGTCGTCAAAGCAATATAGGGATAGACCCCGAAAATTAAATTAGTCATGTTCATAATAATACCTATGCTGCAATTTCGGCGAGACGGCCATGACGTTCTATCATTCTGACCAAAGGCGCGTATGGTTTTGTATTCTTTTCCAGATTGGAGGCAATAATATCAACAGCCTGTGCGGTTTGTTGTAAAAACTGCCGGGCGCTGTTTTCATCATCCATCGTCGATACATATTCCAGAATTAACGGCAGATAATCCGGCAGCTCACCATCGCTAATTTCAAAACCGGTTTTTTTATACAATTCAGACAGTTCTATCAAGGCAGGCCCTCTGTCTCTATCCTGTTCATCAAATAAATGATACGTCAAATACAAAGAGTGCTCGGAAGTCATATCAAAGGTATTGACATATTCGGCTTGTAATTTTGTCAATGACATTGCCGATGCCCAGCTTATAAATTCAGTGAAAACTTTTTTATCTTCTGCACTCAGATTCGGCTGCTCTGCCAACAATTGTTTAATATCGCCCCAATGCTTTACTAAATCCTTGCCGGGGTATTCCAATAATATTGATAGTGTTTTATAAGTCGGTATCATACTGTTTCCCCATCCGAACGCTTGGCAGCCGGGTGATAACGAACGAATTCCAACACTTCTTCGGTCTTTTTACGTCTGTCCGGAAACAGTGAGGCATTCGGACTGATACTGCAACCGTCATTACCAAAACTAAAACCATTCTGGCCTTGAAAACTGTGAAAATCTTCCTGACGCAGTTCTTCGTGACTGGTTGGAATGACAAAACGGTCTTCATAATTGGCAATGGCCATATAGCGATACATATCGCGTACCTGGTTTTCATCCAGACCCACTTCTTCCAATACCGCTAAATCGGTTTTATTGTCAACATTCAGAGAACGATAAAAGCTACGCATGGCAATCATACGTTTTAACGCCAGCACAATCGGTTCTTCCAAACCTGCCGTCAACATATTGGCCAGGTATTGAATCGGCATTCGCAAGGTTTCGATATTTGGAATAACGCCATCGGGCGCAGTATCCAGATTGCCCTGATCAATTTGCGATTGTACTGGGGACAAAGGCGGCACATACCAGACCATCGGTAAGGTGCGAAATTCAGGATGTAAAGGAAACGCCACTTTCCAGTCTTTCACCAGTTTATAAATCGGTGATTGCTGAGCAGCTTCCAGCCAGGATTCCGGTATCCCGTCAGCTTTTGCCTGGGCAATGACTTCGGGGTCATTCGGATCCAGGAACAGATCCAGTTGCGCCTGATACAAATCCTGTTCATTTTCCACGGAAGCCAATTCTTCAATGCGATCGGCATCGTACAGCATCACGCCGTTATAACGAATACGCCCGACACAGGATTCCGAACAGACTGTAGGCAAACCCGACTCTACCCGCGGATAACAACCGGTACATTTCTCCGCTTTACCGGATTCCCAGTTGTAAAACATTTTTTTGTAGGGACAGGCGCTAATACACATACGCCAGCTGCGGCATTTATCCTGATCAACCAATACAATGCCGTCTTCTTCACGTTTATACAACGAACCTGACGGACAAGCCGCGACACAGGCCGGGTTGACACAGTGATTACACATTCGCGGTAAATACATATGAAAGGTCTGCTCGAATTCGGCAAAGACCTGTTTTTCCATGTCTTTAAAGTTGGCATCCTCACCGCGCTGCTTGAATTTACCCCCCAGATCGTCTTCCCAGTTCGGCCCCCATTCGATTTTTTCCATACGTCTGCCGTCGATTAACGAACGCGGCTGTGCCGTTGGGGTGGCTTCCGATAAGGGCGCATTTTGCAAATGTGCGTAATCATAGGTAAACGGCTCGTAATAATCATCAATAGTCGGCATATTGGGATTCTGGAAGATATTACGCAGAATATTGCGACGATTGCCGGACTTCAGCTGCAATTTGCCGTCAACCAATTCCCAGCCGCCATTCCATTGCTCCTGATCTTCCCAATTCTTCGGGTAGCCTATTCCGGGTTTTGATTCCACATTATTAAACCAGGCGTATTCAACGCCTTTACGGTTGGTCCAGACATTCTTGCAAGTGACCGAACAGGTGTGACAACCGATACACTTGTCGAGATTGAAAACCAGTGAAAAATTAGCTCTTACTTTCATGTTTTTTCTCTTATTCCTGTTCAACAGTATAGGGCGCCTGATGTACGCTTTCAGGATTCAAGGCTTGCTCGCGTTCATCAGTCAAGGGCTGTTCCAGCCATTGAATATCTGGATTATCTATTTTATGCACGATAACATATTCATCCCGTTGCGAACCGACGGTACCGTAATAATTAAATCCGTAACTCAATTGGGCATAGCCACCAATCATATGGGTAGGTTTAACAGTAATCCGAGTCACACTGTTATGGATACCCCCGCGTTTACCGGTAGTATTGGAACCCGGCGCATTAACGTTTTTCTCCTGAGCGTGATACATCATAGTCATGCCATCAGGTATGCGCTGACTGACCACGACGCGAACCATTGTCGCGCCGTGAGCATTCAATACTTCCGCCCAGTCGTTATCTTCCAGACCGATAGCCTCTGCATCGTTTTCTGACACCCAGATATGCGGGCCGCCACGAGATAAGCTCAACATGCGCAAATTATCATGATAAGTACTGTGAATACCCCATTTACCATGAGGCGTAATCCAGTTCAGCTGTAGATGCGGTTTATCACCCAGTTTTTTCTGCACGCTCTCGGTACTCTGCATATCAACTGCCGGTCGATAGTTACAGAAGCCTTCACCAAAATCACGCATCCATTGATGATCCTGATAAAACTGCGCTCTGCCTGTCAGGGTTCTAAAAGGAATGCGCTCATGGATATTGGTATAGCCGGCGTTATAACTCACCTTCTCCGACTCGATTCCGCTCCAGGTCGGCGCGGTAATAATCTTGCGTGGTTGCGCCTTGATGTCGCGGAAGGTAATCTTGTCATCTTCTCTTGGCAGCGCCAGATGGGTGTGATCAATACCTGTTTTGGTACTCAGCGCTTTCCAGGATTTAACAGCCACCTCGCCATTGGTTTCCGGCGCTAATGCCAGAATTGCTTCACAAACGTTAATATCCTCTTCCAGCGACGGCATACCTTTGCTGACACCGTCTATATTAACGGTGTAACAAATATCTTTCAGATGTTCGTATTCCTTCTCCGTATTCCAGTCGATACCTTTAATATTATTGCCTTGTTTGCTAAGCAACGGCCCCAAAGCAATAAATTTCCTGTAGGTATCGGCAAAATCCCGTTGTACAACCTTTAACACCGGCAGGGTTTTACCCGGAATCGGTTCACATTCACCACGTTTCCAGTCTTTTACATCCAGAGCCTGTGCTAATTCAACCGGAGTATCATGCAATATCGGCAATGCGACCACATCTTTTTGCGTTCCCAGATGTTTCTCTGCCAATTCCGAGAAGCGTTTGCCAATGGTTTTGAATATCTGCCAATCGGAACGGGATTCCCAACCCGGGTCAACCGCCTGCGTCAATGGATGAATAAAGGGGTGCATATCGGTAGTATTCAGGTCGTTCTTTTCATACCAGGTCGCGGTCGGCAGCACGATGTCAGAGTATGCGCCGGTGGAATTGAGACGGAAGTTAATATCCACCATTAAATCCAGTTTGGCGATGGGAGCATCTTTATGCCATTTTATTTCTTTGCCTTTGGCTTCCGGTAAGACATCCTGCATCACGCCATTCTGCGCGCCCAACAAATGTTTCAGAAAATATTCATGACCTTTGGAACTGGCGCCAATCAGATTGGCTCGCCAGACAAATAAATTACGCGGATGATTTTCCGGTGCATCAATATCTTCGGCGGCAAAAGCAATCTCACCGGATTTCAATTTGTCGACCAGGTAATCAGACACCCCTTTTTCATCTTTGGCGCCGGCAGCTTCAGCCTGTTTCACAATCTCCAATGGATTCTTGTTAAAATGCGGGGCCGAAGGCAGCCATCCCAAACGCTGAGAAACTACATTGTAATCAGCCAGGTTATGCCCCTTGTAATTATCCCCGGCTGTGGATGACAACAAAGCATCGGCATCCAGCGTTTCATAACGCCACTGATCGGTATGAAAATAAAAGAATGAGGTACCGTTCATATGGCGCGGCGGCTTTTGCCAATCCAGCGCGAAGGCTATCGGCGCCCAGCCGGCTTGAGGTCGTAACTTTTCCTGTCCGACATAATGCGCCCAGCCACCACCGCTTTGCCCCACACAACCGCACATATGTAACAGGTTCATGATGGCGCGATAGTTCATATCGTTATGGTACCAGTGATTGATGCCAGCTCCCAGTATCACCATGGATTTACCCATGGTTTTGGCCGCGTTATCGGCAAATTCACGACCGGTACGAATAATATCAGCCTGTTTAACGCCGGTAATTTTTTCCGCCCAGGCCGGGGTATTCGGAATGTCGGCATCATCATAGCCTTTGGCGATATCGCCCCCCAGCCCCCGGTCAATTCCGTATTGCGCCAATTGCAAATCGAACACAGTAGCAACCAGAACTTCCTGACCATTCAATTCCAGTTTTTTAACCGGAATATTCCGCCGCATAGGGATATCTTTTCCAGCCTGGAAATCAGAAAACAAGACTTCGGCCACTTCATCCTTATCGAAAATCAAACTCAATCGTGGTTTGCTTGTTTTTCTACTGACTCTTTTCGCTTGTAAATTCCATTTGCCGTTTTCACCCCAGCGAAAACCGATAGAACCATTGGGAACAAAAATATCATTGCTATTTTCATCAAAAGCAACAGTTTTCCATTGCGGATTATTTTTCTCTCCCAACGATTTGTCTAAATCCGAGGCACGCACAAAACGGCCTGCTGCATAGGAATCACCGTGTTTTTCCAGCATCACCAGCATGGGCAGATCAGTATAGGTTCGCGCATATTCCTCAAAATACGGCTCCTGATTGTCTACATGAAATTCTTTAAGCGCCACATGTCCCATAGCCATAAACAATGCCGCATCGGTGCCCTGTTTGGCAGGCATCCATAAATCAGCAAATTTTACGTTTTCGGCATAATCCGGGGAAACTGCAACAACTTTTGCCCCTTTGTAGCGTACTTCTGCATAAAAATGCGCATCAGGTGAACGTGTCATCGGCAGATTAGCTCCTGCGACCACAAGATAAGTCGAGTTATACCAATCGGCGGATTCCGGTACGTCAGTCTGTTCACCCCAGGTTTGAGGTGAAGCCGGTGGTAAATCACAATACCAATCATAAAATGATAAACAGGCACCACCAATCAATGACAGATAACGACTACCAGATGCATAACTGATCATCGACATGGCGGGAATGGGCGAGAAACCGGCAATACGATCCGGTCCGTGTTTTTTGATGGTATAGACATTGGAAGCGGCAATAATTTCTGTCACCTCATCCCAATCAACCCGGACAAAGCCCCCCAGTCCCCGTACCGCCGTATATTGCTGCCGTTTTTCAGGATCTTCCTGAATAGCAGCCCAAGCCTCAACCGGATCCTTGCCTGAGTCGCGTTCATCTCTGTATAAAGAAACTAGTCGTTCCCTTATTAAGGGATGTTTAACCCGTAAAGGACTGTATAAATACCAGGAAAAACTGGCACCGCGCGGACATCCCCGCGGCTCATGATTGGGCATATCCGGACGTGTGCGTGGGTAGTCCGTAGCCTGCATTTCAAAAGCGACCAGGCCGTTTTTTACATGCACATTCCAGGAACAACTGCCGGTACAGTTAACGCCATGCGTAGAACGCACGACTTTATCAAAACGCCAGCGATTACGATAACCGTCTTCCCACTGTCTGTCTTCATTAGTGACAATTCCATGTCCATTGGAAAAGGTACTTTGAACTTTCTTGAAAAAGTTAAGACGGTCTAAAAAATGACTCATCGTTTATTCTCCTGATAGGTAAGAATATTGATTGTTGATTAGCGGTAGACAATTTTACCGTGCAAGTACAAATGCGCGACTAGCAGGATGCCAGGTGCGCACGCTATACAGAAATATATTAAGGATTATAAAACTCGCC
>CAYNIU010000062.1:0-12969 GCA_964397365.1 uncultured Methylomarinum sp.
AGACAGCCGCATGTCCACTGATTGATGCGCCGGCCATTGTCAATGATGCGCAGTTAAGAGAGTTGGGAATTAAATTACGCAAACCAGCGCTTACCGAAGAATCCAAAAATAAATAAGAAACAGGCGCGAAATAGCTTAGATAAACGATGTTACAGGTGTGGGTTTATCCGCACCTGCAAATAGTGAAGTTATTTCTTGGGAAGTGCTGAACAAATCATCCCTGATTTGTTCAGCACCCACAAAGCGGAAATGCAATTTCCACTTTGCTTGTAAAATCAATAGCTTGAAGCCATGTATTTTGGTGGCACATCCTTGTGCCACAGGAATCGCGAATAAACCAGCGATTCCCTTGGCGTTATTATTTATTGCGAATGCCTTGGTTGTGGGAGTCACAGATTGTCTCCTAAATCAAAGTGCTGTGATGTGATCAGTATTTATAGTTTTCAGTTATTTTTGTAGGCTCAGCATGAACTCAACACCCTTTCCAATTCAAAATTATGCCTTGCTAGATGATGCAGAATGTGAAAAGCGCATTATTGCGGCAAAAGAAAAATTAGGCAATCGCTGCATTATATTGGGGCATCACTATCAACGTGATGAAGTATTTAAACATGCAGATATTTCCGGGGATTCTTTAAAGCTATCCCGGGAAGCGGCCGAATCTGATGCGCAATATATTATTTTTTGCGGTGTGCATTTTATGGCCGAAGTGGCTGACATACTGTCCCGTCCCGAGCAGATTGCCATTTTGCCCGATATGGCGGCGGGTTGTTCTATGGCCGATATGGCAAATCAGGTCAATGTACAAAAATGCTGGGATGAGTTGTCGCAAATTATTGATGTTGAGTCCGTGGTAACGCCGATAACCTATATTAATTCTGCCGCTGATCTGAAAGCATTTTGCGGTCGCCATGACGGTATTGTGTGTACTTCATCCAATGCCGAAAAAATTCTCAATTGGAGCTTTGCAAAAAAACAAAAAGTGTTATTTTTCCCCGACCAGCATTTGGGACGAAATACAGGTTACAGTATGGGTATTCCGCTTGAACAAATGGTAACCTGGGATTTTACCCGGCCATTGGGCGGTTTAACCGAGCAGCAAATAGATGATGCAAAAATAATTTTATGGAAAGGTTATTGCTCTGTACATCAAGCTTTTAAACCTGAACACATTGATGCATTCTTAGAAAAATATCCTGAAACCAAGGTGATTTCTCACCCTGAAGCCTGTTTTGAGGTTTGTCAGAAATCCGATTATATCGGCTCAACAGAAAATATTTTGAAAATAGTTCGTAAAGCACAGCCCGATACACGTTGGTTAGTTGCAACGGAATTAAATTTGGTCAATCGTCTGCATGAAGAATGTAAAGGCCAGGGGAAACACGTTCATTTTATGGCGCCCACGCTGAGCATGTGTTCCACCATGTTCAGAACCGATACCCAGCATTTAGCCTGGATTCTTGAAAACCTGGTTGCCGGGCATGTTGTTAATCAGGTTTCAATTCCAGCAGAAGAAGCCGCTCAGGCCAGAAAGGCTCTGGAGAATATGTTAACAGCAAGTTAAATAACTTTACTATTTGCAGGTGAAAATTCATTCGCGCAGTGTGGATAAATCCACACCTGCAAAATAGTTTGTCGTATCTACTTATCCGCTATTTATTGATCAGGCTTGTGCAACATCCTTGTTGCACAAGCCTGATCAATTTTTCTATAACTAATTCTTCCCGATATTTCAAAAAGCTGATAACACGGCTTTTAGCTGTCTGAGTCAGAGAAATATACAAAGATGACAAAATTGTAATGTTTTTGTTCGTTTTTTGTTACCTTTCTACCTATAGAATAAACCTATATTTAATATAGCTGTAACCTAAATACAAACACAACATAAGTTTGGCAACTGTCATCGAATTTTGGTCAGTCTTTATGAGATATGGGGTAAGGCGCAAGGAGATAAATTTGCTGAACGCTTATCTGCCGTTTTGTTATATGCACAGTTGATTTCTAAAGGATACTCAAGAAATGAAGCGTATTTTCCAACCTTTCAGCGTCAAACCTAATTTCTCGCGGCGAAGGTTTGTTCAGGGTCTGGCGGCCAGCAGTGTGGTTCTGGGGTTGCCATCTTTGGCTCACTCAGTCAGGACGCAGAACGCATCAAAAACTGTAACCGGAACAGCACCAGTTCTTTCAGGCACAGAATTTGACCTGACTATTGCCGAGACTTTGGTTAATTTTACCGGCGCTCCAAAAATAGCGACCACGGTTAATGGCTCGATTCCGGCGCCGATCTTGCGTTGGCGTGAGGGTGATACGGTTACTTTACGGGTGACCAACCGCTTGGCTGTAACGACATCTATTCATTGGCATGGACTTATTCTGCCTTACCAAATGGATGGTGTGCCAGGAGTCAGTTTTAAAGGTATTGCTCCAGGGGAAACCTTTGTTTACCGGTTTAAAGTTCAACAATCAGGAACTTATTGGTATCACTCACATAGTGGTTTTCAGGAACAGACCGGTATTTATGGCGCTATCATCATTGACCCTGTGGGACAAAAGAGGATACAAGCGGATCGTGATTATGTCGTGCAATTGTCTGACTGGACTGATGAAGATCCTTTAAGGGTTTTTGCCAAACTTAAAAAGATGGGGGACTACTATAATTACATTAAACCGACGGCCGTCGATTTTTTTCACGATATATCTGAGACTGGGTTCACTAGCGCATGGAAAAAACGTCACATGTGGAACATGATGCGAATGAATCCAACTGATCTGACAGATATTTCCGCCTATACCTATACTTATCTCATGAATGGTACAACGCCGGCCGGTAACTGGACCGCTTTGTTCAAACCTGGAGAACGACTGCGATTACGGTTTATTGGCAGTGGCACCCAAAGTTACTTTGATGTGCGTATTCCGGGGCTGAAGATGACTGTTGTACAGGTAGATGGACAGGATGTGGAACCCGTAACTGTGGATGAATTTCGCTTTGGTCCCGGTGAAACTTATGATGTCATTGTCCATCCTGACGGAGACAGGGCGTACACAATATTTGCCCAGTCAATGGGACGAAAAGGTTTCGCTCGCGGTACGCTGGCTCCACGGATCAATATGGAGGCTGATATTCCGGCATTAGATAAACCCGAATGGTTGACTATGGCGGATATGATGGGCGCTATGGGCCAACAAAATGATTCATCTGGCAACAAACCGGTGCGGGTTCGTCACGCTCGAACGGAATACGGCCCCAGCGTTGATATGCGCGTCAATACTCCGCGGACTAATCTGGATGACCCCGGTGTAGGTTTACGTCAAAACGGTCGCCGCGTATTAACTTACGCAGATCTGCATACTCTTGATGGCGCTCTTGACCCGCGCGATCCCGAACGTGAGATAGAACTGCATTTGACCGGTAATATGGAACGCTATACCTGGTCTCTTGACGGTCTTGAATTTGGAAGATCCATGCCTGTCCATTTTCGTCATAATGAGCGCTTGCATGTCATTTTGCATAACGACACCATGATGACCCATCCCATGCATCTGCATGGAATGTGGAGTGAATTGCTGACTTCGAAAGGGGATTTTCTAACGAGAAGGCATACCATTAGCGTACAGCCGGCTCAACGAGTTAGCTTTCTCGTTAGCGCCGATGCGCTTGGACGTTGGGCCTGGCATTGTCATTTGCTGTATCACATGGATGCCGGGATGTTCCGTGAAGTTATCGTGGCCTGAGAACTAAAATGCCAAGCAAACAAAACAAGCAGATCAAACTTTTCGTTACGACGATAATGATTTATAGCCAGGCCACTGTTTGGGCGCAAGAATCTGATACAGTCAAGACAATGACAGCTATGAAGAAAAAATCAGCTAGTCATTCTGTAAACAGGCCAGCTGGCGAATCTATGCAGGGAGGATTTGCACCTGCCGATGCTCGTGACCCAAATGCTTATGCAGAGGGCTATGATTTTGGGGAAATTCCCAGGCCACGGCTGGCCGATGAAGAGAGTTTTGCCTTTTTCCTGGCAGACAGACTGGAATGGGCGCCCAACAGCGGTTTCGGTTTTGGAGCCTATGATACTCAGGGATGGTTTGGCCGCACCTATAACCGGGCGGTATTAAAAGCCGAAGCTGATATTGAAGACGGTGAGTTCACGAACACCCGTAATGAAGTGTTATGGGGACATGCTATTGCCACTTACTGGGATACCCAACTCGGTATACGCTATGATATTGACAAAGGGCCGGGGCGAGGTTGGTTGGCTTTTGGCGTACAAGGTCTGGCGCCGTATTGGTTTGATGTAGAAGCTACCGGATATGTAGGTCTGGAAGGGCGTAGCGCATTCCGGTTTGAGATAACCTATGATCAATTGATAACCCAAAGACTGATTCTGCAGCCGCGTATGGAAACCAATATCTATAGTAAACGCGATCCAGATCGTGGACTGGGGAGTGGTCTATCTGATCTGAGCCTGGGGTTGCGTTTACGGTATGAAATTCAGCGGGAAATTGCGCCTTATATCGGTGTGGAATGGGCGCACAAATTCGGTGAAACAAGAGATTTTCTACGCGCCGCCAATGGAAATCCAAGTGAAATACAATTTGTCGCAGGGTTGCGACTTCGATTCTTTTAATAATGACTGACAGGAGAAACATGTGATCGAAATCATCCCCAACTGGCATCCATTCTTCGTACACTTTACCGTAGGCTTATTGAGTACTGCAATATTGTTCTATTGGGCCTCTGCTTTTCTGGCCAACCGATATGCGTGGAAGCAACAATGGCTGACTATGGCTAACTGGTGTTTATGGACAGGATGTTTATTTGCTATCGCCACAGCGACAGCCGGATGGATTGCCTATAACAGTGTTGCTCATGATGCTGCTTCTCATGCAGCAATGACTTTGCATCGCAACTGGGCATTGCCTACCGCCGGAATCTTTCTGTTATTGGGGGTGTGGGCCATTATTCTTGCCAATAAAGATCGTCGGCCCGGATTCCTGTTTTTAATGTTTTCACTAACAGCCGGGGGAATGTTGTCATTTACCGGCTGGTTGGGCGCTGAAGCCGTTTATCGTTACGGACTTGGAGTTAAGTCATTGCCGGTTGTCGAAGAGGGTGGCGATGGTCATAATCACAGCCACAGCCACGGTTCAATGCATGATGAAAGTCATGGGGCCGACCATGATCATAATACAACGGAAAATGAAGGAATGATGTCACCGGGAGTTGTTGGAGAAGCGTCTGATGGACATAACCATAGTCACAGCTCAATACCGGATGAAAGCAATAAAAGTCATGATCATATGACGGAAAGCGAAACGCTGATGCCAGTGGAAGAGCATTCCCGACACAATCATGAAAGTCAAATAACGCCTGTAGACAATAACCCGGTAATTGAAGAAACAGCAGAACATAGCCATAAATCATCAACTACCAGCGAAAACAATATGGGACAACATCCCCATAATGCAGAGGATGCTTCCGCGACTCCTGCGTCGGTAGAGAAAAACACCAGCGCCGCTGAAAAAAACACGATACCTTCGGAGCATCATCATACCCATAAGCATGGTGACGAATCATCCGCCCATCATCACCATTAAATGACTATGAGCTGTTGAGTATTCATAACATTCATTTTTTGTATCTACTCTCCGCTATTTATTTAGCGGGTGCGCAGGTGATTGATCAGGATGCGTCAATACTCCCTGTAGCACAGTGACCCTTTTTTATTTATTCAACTCAGGAAAAATCAATGAAAATTATTCAAATTGCTTTTATTTTAATGACGGTTTCCACATCTGTATCAGCAGAAGACAGTCTAGCCGGTGATCATCCCCAACATGATCATGAAAAGTCGACAACAACTGCAAAAAGCACCTCTGAACATGATCATAAAACAGCAAATCTTGTTACCGGCAATGCAGAGCAGCACAGTCATAGTTCAGAAGAAACTCAGTCTCTCACGACATCATTAGAGCCAGATAATAATAGGACTGAAAAAAATACAGAACCCTCTGATCATCACCACCATTAATGATCAGGGAAAGTAAACAGACCAAGAATCATCAACTATACTCATAACTGTTCAAATTTAGGCTATGGATGTCTGTCAAAGGAGTATCCTTGTTCACTTTCAGCTTGATTTGCCCCATATCGTCATCTATGGGTGATAAGTATAATTGTTATTTTTTTAAACCAGGAAAGACCAATGAAAACAATTTTAATCGCTTTCATTTTGATCACTGCTTCAGCATGTGCAACCACAGACACGGCGATAAAAACCAATGAATCGCTGCAATTGATGGATGGCTCTTATCTTTTTATAGAAAGCGGAAAAGCGGTGCGTATAGTGGACAGTACCGGTGAACCTGTCAGTGTGAAAAAAGGGGCTATGATGGAGCTGGCAAGTGGTAATTTTATTTATATCAAGCAGGATCGTTCAGTAACTAAAATAGACACAGGCGCACATGAGACTGGCGCTGATGGACATAGCCACAGCCATTAATTGAATAATTAACGCTAAAATTTCAATTTAACATACCGAAATTATTATGAGTCTAAAAAATATACAGGTTCTTGTCGTTGATGATTTTAAGACAATGAGGAGCATTATAACGGCAGTTCTTAAGCAACTTGGCGTAACCAAAATTGCCGAAGCAGAAAATGGACATAGGGCTTATGCCATTCTGGCTAAAGCTCGATTTGATTTGGTTATCAGTGATTGGAATATGCCCGTTATGACGGGTTTTGAATTAGTAAAAAAAATGCGGGAACATGAGCAATATAAAAAAATTCCGGTCGTTATGTTGACCGCAGAAAGTGATAAAAAAAGTGTTGGCAGTGCTATTGGTGAGAGTGTTAGTGATTATATTGCTAAACCATTTACTCCTGATTTATTATCCAAACGATTGCAGAGGCATTTAAAAAAAATTGTATTACAAAAAGGGGTGTGCTGAAAAAAATTATTTAATTGTCTGATTAATCAGGTCTATTGACGCGAGATCCGTTAAGACCATCAAGCTAATTGCGGCTCATTATATAAAATCCTGTCAACCTGAAAAGTATCCTTAATTTGTTTTTGCAATTGCCGGATTGAATTTGACGATACTCCCGATAAATATCTCAACTCTGACGGAGATACCTTATGAAACAAACGCTTTCTCTAACAGCTATTGGTCATGCAAGCAGTTTATTTCTTGCCATGACGTTTACGCTGTGTGTAGTTTTTGATTTGCTCTTTCCTGAAGCGGCAATGTATCGAAGCTGGCAGGTATTATTGCCGGGGTTCAAATGGCTGAGTTGGAGTAGTTTTTTATTAGGATTGATAGAAAGTTATGGATATGGCTGGTATTTTGCGCTGCTTTGGACGCCGATTTATAATTTTAGTATCCGCTTGCAAAAAAAACACCGCCATTGTTCACATACTGATGCCCATCACCCTGCTATAAAACCTTTGGCTGATACTATTTATAGCTGTCCCATGCATCCTGAAATACAGCAACAGAAACCCGGCAATTGTCCACAGTGTGGCATGGCGCTGCAAGCTGTACTTGAATCTCTGGAAACGACAACAAAAGAATATGTGTGTCCGATGCATCCTGAGGTCGTCAGTCCTGAACCAGGAGATTGCCCGAAATGCGGCATGGCTTTACAAACGATTTCTACGTCTTCTGTGTCGAGACAAAAAGAATACGTATGTCCGATGCATCCCGAGATAGTGCGAAACAAACCGGGCGATTGTCCTGTGTGCGGCATGACACTGGAAGTGCGGGATGTTGAGGTTGAAGAAGACACAGCAGAACTCGACAATATGACACAGCGTTTCTGGATAAGTTTGCTTCTTGCCATTCCGGTTTTTATTTTGGCTATGATTCATGATCTGGCGCCAACCTTGTTGCCTTCATTTATTACGACACGCCCCCTACAGTGGTTTGAATTTGTCCTGGCTACTCCCGTAGTGTGGTGGTGTGGCTGGCCGTTTTTTCAAAAAGGCTGGGCTTCAGTGATTCATCGAAGCCTTAACATGTTTACCCTGATTGCTCTCGGTGTGGGTGTGGCCTGGATTTACAGTGTTGTTGCCACATTTTTACCGGATATTTTTCCGGCATTGATGCGTGATCAATCAGGAGCTGTTGCCGTCTATTTTGAAGCCGCCGCTGTCATTACCTCATTGGTACTGCTAGGACAGGTATTGGAATTGCGGGCTCGCAGCCAGACCAGCGCCGCCATCAAGTTATTGCTGGGACTGGCGCCAAAATCAGCGCGTTTGGTACAGGAAAACGGCCAAGAAACCGATATTCCTCTTGAGCAAGTGCAACCCGGCAATATTTTACGGGTGCGTCCAGGCGAGAAAATACCCGTCGATGGTATCGTGCTGGAGGGTAACAGTTCGATTGATGAATCCATGGTGACCGGTGAATCCATTCCCGTTGAGAAAATGCCGGATGATCCTTTAATCGGCGCTACGGTTAATGGCACTGGCAGTTTGTTGATGCGTGCTGAAAAAGTGGGGAGTGATACTTTGTTGGCGCAAATTGTCCATATGGTCAGCGAAGCACAACGCAGTCGCGCACCTATCCAGAAATTAGCGGATACGGTTTCCGGTTTTTTTGTTCCCGCTGTGGTTCTGATTGCCATCACAACACTGCTTATCTGGTGGTTATTCGGCCCTGAACCGCGCCTGGCTCATGCGATAGTCAATGCCGTTGCCGTGTTGATTATTGCCTGTCCCTGTGCGCTGGGACTGGCAACGCCAGTATCAATCATGGTCGGCACAGGGCGCGGCGCTATGGCAGGCGTATTAATTAAAAATGCCGAAGCGCTGGAGATTATGGAAAAGGTCGATACCCTGGTTGTTGATAAAACCGGCACGCTGACTGAAGGAAAACCGCAATTCAGCTCAATAAAAACAGTAAACGGATTTCCCGAACAAAATGTATTGCAACTGGTCGCCAGTCTGGAAAGAGCCAGTGAGCATCCCCTTGCCGCCGCCATTATTCATGGCGTCGAACAAAAAGGTATATCCCTGGTTTCGGTAACGAATTTTGAATCTTTGACCGGACGTGGTGTTATCGGCACAGTGAACGAACATTCAGTTGCTTTGGGTAACCGGAAACTGATGCAGGAACAAGACATTGATATTGAAGCACTCATCAAACCTGCGGAAGAGTTGCGCGAACAAGGAGAAACTGTCATGTTCGTCGGTATCGACGGTAAAGCCGCAGGTCTGGTCGGAGTTGCTGATCCGATTAAAAAATCTACACCGGCCGCTCTGAGAGCCTTGCATGAAGAAGGTATTAAAGTTGTCATGCTGACAGGCGACAGTCGTACCACGGCTGAAGCCGTTGCCCGTAAACTCGGTATCGACCAGATTCAGGCCGAAGTGTTGCCGGAGCAAAAAACCGAAGTGGTGAAAAATATTCAATCTCAGGGGGGCGTGGTGGCGATGGCCGGTGATGGTATTAATGATGCGCCAGCATTAGCGCAGGCGCATGTTGGCGTAGCCATGGGAACCGGCGCCGATGTAGCGATGGAAAGTGCCGGCGTCACTCTGGTGAAAGGAGATTTAATGGGTATTGTCAAAGCACGTCGGTTGAGCCGAGCCACCATGGGTAATATTCGCCAGAATTTGTTTTTTGCATTTTTTTACAATGCTCTGGGAGTCCCGATAGCCGCCGGGGTATTATTTCCTTTTTTTGGCGTGTTACTTTCTCCAATGCTGGCCGCTGCGGCAATGAGTTTCAGTTCGGTTTCGGTCATCACCAATGCGTTACGTTTACGTAACTTGTCTCTTTGATGGATAATGGGCTGATAACGATATGATCGTAACCGTAATATTAGCGACAGCATTGGTTATCGGAACTTTTGTATTTCATTACCGATTGCTGTTATGGCTTGCTGTGTATATGCCATATCCAAATTTTCCAGCAAATGTACGCGTATTCTTTATTGTAATGGCGCTATTTGTAGCGCATATTGTTGAAATCGGTATTTATGCCGGTGCTTACGCCTTATCAATAGATTTCCTTGAATTAGGGGATTTAAAAGGAATGACTACAGGCGATCCGATGGAATATATGTATTTTTCAAGCGTTATTTATACTTCGTTAGGTATTGGCGATATTCATCCTTCCGGCCATCTTCGCTTTCTAACCGGTATCGAAACACTGAGCGGGTTGTTGCTGATAGCTTGGTCTGCTTCTTTTGCATTTCTGGCTATGAGTCGCTTATGGCCTTGGCGTGAATGTTGTGATGGTGATGACAAATTAACGACTGGAAAAAACCAGTAAATTGTACTGGCGTATTTTTGTATACATTCCTTTATTAAAGAGACTCTATGATGGTTCAAGATCCTGTTTGTCAAATGAAGTTTTCACCGCGCGAAGCGAAAGCAAGCTTTGAATATGGCGGAAAATTGTATTATTTCTGTTCCACCTCCTGTCGGGATACTTTTATCACTCACCCGGACTTGTATCTCAATAAAGTTAAGTCAATGTATTTGACGGTTGGTGTCATGGGATCGGCCGGAAACGAAGCGCCAGACGACATCATAGAAAAATCCAGAATCCTGGGAAAAAGCATTGCTCAACGAAGTTTTGTATTAATAACCGGAGCATGTCCCGGATTGCCTTATGAATGTGCTTACGGAACCAAACAGGTGGGCGGTACATCTATTGGTATATCGCCAGCCCTCAGTCTGGATGAACATATTCATAAATACCGATCTCCAGCCGATGTGTTTGACGTCATTATCTATACAGGAAGCGGGTTGATGGGACGAGAAGTGACCAATATCCGTTCAAGCGATATGGTGATAATTCTTGGAGGGCGTTCCGGTACCTTGGGGGAATTTGCAATTGCTTATGACGAAGGCAAATTGATTGGGGTTTTGCAAGGCAGTGGAGGAATTACCGATCAAATTCCTGATATTGTCGCCAGTTTCCAAAAAGACAGCGGCGCCCGTTTAGTCTATTCAGATGATCCAGTAGAATTGATTAATGAAATGGCAAAGTTATATACTGAACATCATTATCAACGTCCATCTTGTTTTTGTGATGTTATGCCGGCGGGTTAATGCATTTTCCTGTAGTTGTTTATTTACACAATAGACGATAATCTGATGGCGGCTCTGCGAAACTGTGGATGTCAAACGTTGTCGATAAAATTTATGTCAATTAGTTTGCTATAGCAACCGGAGAAACCATGTTGTTATCTTCAAAAAACCGGATAATTACCATACATATCTTAATGGGTGCATTCATCAGTGTGGTTTTATTGCATCCAATTACTAAAATTGTTTACTGGATTGAGTTTTATGATGATTTGCACCTGGAAAATTATGGCAATATCTGGGTTTTTCTTATTGATCGCTTCAGTTCCTCATTTTCTCAGGAAATGATTACCATGAGCCTGGTTTTTTCATTGATTGGCGGTGGAATCGGGTTCGTTTTTGCGATTTATCATCTTTCTCTGGTTAAATCGCAACAAAGAGTACACTTGCTGGAAAAGGAACTGGCTGAAGATTTACCTTCTTTGATCAAAAGCAATGAAAATGAACGTCTTGAGTTCAAGTCTTCAATTCGCTGGGATTACAGACTGCAAAGAACCAATAAATCATTGGAACAGGTTATCGCCAAGAGTATTGCCGGATTTGCCAATCATAAAGGCGGGAACCTGCTTATCGGGATTGATGATGATGGTCAGTTGCTGGGTTTGGAAAATGATTACCAGACCTTGAAACACAAAAACAGGGATGGTTTTGAACGCTGTATCATGGATACTATAAAAACCTGGTTAGGTGGAGAAGTCTGTTCTCTGGCGCATTGTGTGTTTTATGAAATTGAAGATAAAGATATTTGCCGCATTATAATAGAACCCTCAGCCATTCCCGTTTATTGTAAGACCGATAAAATGGCTCGATATTATTTAAGAACCGGCAATGGTACGCGGGAGCTTGATGCGCGTGAATCTTTTGCACATATTTCCAAGGAGCGGGTTATTTGAAGAAACTATTTTCCATATCTGATTTTTATCCATAAATGTATCTACTCATCCGGTATTGATTGAACGGGTGCAGGCTATGAATAGCCTGCACCCACCTTTTTTGAGGGGGGGGCGAGTAGTTACCCATAAATACGACAAAGAACTGTAATGGAACTTGAATGAGAGTACCGGAAAAACCAATATCCAGTTATCCATGGTATATTCGCCCTTTTTTTTGGCATCAAAAAAGAAAGTACGGGCAAATTCTTAAACCCGCTTTGCTTTGGGCCAGAGTTCCGCGGTTATTTACTGCTGTAGCAATACTCTATGGTGTTCTGGATAGAAAATCCAGTCCGATAGACCCTATTCTCAGGTCACTGATTACCGTCAGAGTGTCACAAATAAACTGGTGTCGTTTTTGTGTTGATATAAATTCCGCTGTTTTAGCAAAAAGAACAGGCTCATTGGAAAAAGTAGAGGCTCTTGAACAATGGCGACAAAGCGAGCTGTTCTGTCATAAGGAAAAGCTTGTTTTGGAGTATGCTGAAGCGATAACGTATAGCGACCGACAAGTTGATGACTCGCTAACTCAACGGCTGTATGAATATTTTGATGAAAATGAAATAGTCGAAATTACCGGACTCATAGCATTTCAGAATTTGTCCAGTAAATTCAACAGCGCACTGGATTTACCGGCACAGGGATTCTGTCGTCTTCCGGCAATATCCACTACAAAAAAAAGAGATAGTAACTGATTGCCACGGCTATCAATATTTCTCCCTTGTTAGATGCTTAATAAAAAATAAATGAGTTAAAGCACAGGCAGTTACAAAAGTAAAATGGGTTTATGTTGCTGTGTATCACTTCGTTATTTATCAAGCATGATGGGAAAATAGCTGAAGGAAACATAAAGTAAACCAGCTTGGAATGACGTGGTCTAATGGATTTGTACATCCCAGTTAAGGATAATGATCTTAACTGAG
>CAYNIU010000063.1:0-12883 GCA_964397365.1 uncultured Methylomarinum sp.
ATGATTTTGATTACGCACAGGATCATTTGCGGATTTTATCCGGTTTATACGGTTGTTTGCGGCCTCTGGATTTGATTCAACCCTATCGACTGGAAATGAAAACAAAATTGGCAAGTCTACGTGGTGATAATCTTTATCAATTCTGGGGGGAAATAATTACTGGCAGACTGAATCAAGAGCTGAAGAGACAGCGGCAACCGCTGCTGGTAAATCTGGCTTCCAACGAATACTTTAAGTCAGTTAAACCGAAATTGCTGGAAGGAAAAGTACTGAATATTAATTTCAAGGAAACTAAAAACGGCAACACCCGGGTAGTGGCTATTTTTGCCAAGCGTGCACGGGGAATGATGACGGATTTCATTATCCGTCATCGTATTGAAAATCCTCATGATATAAAGCAATTCAATCAGGGGGGGTATGTCTTCAATCAGCAATTGTCAGATGATAATCAATGGACATTTGAGAGGCCTCAGCCATGATATTTTTTGAGGCTATGCGTAAAAAAGTTTGTTAATGTTCGCTGTAGTGCGATCTTACATATTTTTCCACAAGTTCATGAAATTCTTCTGCAATTCTGTCACCTTTAAGGGTGACGGTTTTAACGCCGTCTTCATAAACGGGAGCTACTGGCGATTCACCCGTTCCAGGTAAGCTAATGCCAATATTGGCATTTTTACTTTCGCCAGGGCCATTGACCACGCATCCCATAACGGCAACTTCCATTTCTTCAACGCCTTTATATTGGTCTTTCCAGTTTGGCATTTGATCGCACAAATAAGCTTGAATTTCTTGAGCCAGTTTTTGAAAATAATCACTGGTTGTTCGACCGCATCCGGGACAGGCAATAACCATAGGGGTAAATGAACGAAATCCCATAGATTGTAATAACTCCTGAGCGACAATCACTTCTTTAGTTCTGGCGGCGCCGGGTTCAGGGGTTAAAGAAATGCGAATAGTATCGCCAATGCCCTGTTGCATCAGGACGGACAAGGCAGCAGAGGATGAGACAATACCTTTCGATCCCATGCCGGCTTCAGTCAGGCCCAAATGCAAGGCGTAATCACACTGGCTGGCCAAATCCTGGTATATGCTGATGAGTTCCTGTACGTTACTGATTTTACAGGAAAGGATGATTTTATCTTTGGTCAGGCCGTATTCCAGTGCTTTGGCGGCGCTTTCCAGTGCGGATAAAACGATTGCTTTTCGGGTTATTGCGGGTAATTCCTCGGGGTTTTGTTTTTCCCTGTTTTCATCCAGCAAACGCGTAAGAACAGATTGATCCAGGCTGCCACCATTTACACCAATTCTTACAGGCTTATTATACTGACAGGCCATTTCAATCATTTGTTGGAATTGAGGGTCGCGGTTTTTGCCTCTCCCAACATTGCCGGGGTTGATTCTGAATTTTGCCAGCGCTTCTGCACAGGCTGGGTATTTTTCCAGTAATTTATGACCGTTAAAATGAAAGTCGCCTATGATAGGCGTTGAATAGCCTTTTTGTATCAGTTTATTTTTGATTTCAGGGACTGCTTTAGCTGCTTCTTCTGTATTGACTGTCACCCTGACTAACTCTGAACCTGCGGTGGCGAGTTCCATAATTTGTTTAACGGTGCCAGTAACATCAGCGGTATCCGTGTTGGTCATAGACTGAACGACAATCGGGGCGCCTCCGCCCACTTTAATATCACCGACCAGAACCTGTTGTGTTTTGTTTCTAGGGCTAATTGACATAATGAGTATTTATTCTCTAAAGAACTAAAGTTATCTGAAAGAATTACAGGTATTTTACTATAATTCGAACAAACAAATTATACTCCATACGAGAACATAAAAGAGCCAGATTGTGCGGATAAACTATTTTTCTGATATTCATTTGGAATTCGGCGACTTGCAGAAACCTGATAATAATGCTGATTTGATTATTGCTGCCGGCGATATTGGTATGCTGACCCAGGGGGTAGATTGGCTTTTATCATTGAATAAAAAAATTATATATGTTGCCGGTAATCATGAATTTTATTCGGCAGAATACCGGCAAACACTTAATACCATTAAACGACAGTGTGAAGGAACACAGATTTCATTTCTGGAAAATGATGAATTGATTTTTCAGGGTGTTCGCTTTTTGGGGTGTACGTTGTGGGCGGATTTATTTATAGAAGGCGATGAAAAGGCAGATGCATTAGGCAAAAGTTTAAATGACTTTAGAAAAATAACCTATGAAGATGACGCCTTTAATCAAACAGTTTTTACGCAGTTTTATAAGATATCCAGGCAATGGCTAGCAGACAAACTGGCCGAACCCTTTGAGGGGAAAACTGTGGTGATTACACATCATGCACCTACAGAATGGAGCTGGAATGATACTCCAGGAGCATTGAAGAAGATTGCCTATTGTAATGACTTGAAAGAACTTTTTCATGAATATGAAATAACGGCTTGGTTTCATGGGCATATTCATAGTCAAGGCGACTACCGGATTGCTGGAGCCAGAATTCTCAGTAATCCACGGGGCTATTATGGTCGAAAACTGGTTGAGCAGTTTGATGTCAATAAAATTGTGGAAATTTAAATTTTCTTGTTCAGTTGTATACCTACTAATACGTGAACAACGGCGCTTGTTTTATGGGATCAAAACCTTGTTTTTCAATTTTTCAATTGTCAGGTTAAACCTGGTGAAATAGACAGTTTCCAGCGTTTGTTGAAAGGACTTGTGTGGTAGTTGGATACAAAAGCTGTAGTCAATATTATCAGATGGAATAAGTCTCTTGAATTGTCGTTGAGAATGAACAGGAGATGTGTTGTAATATTCGAGTTTTATGTCTTGAAGTGCCTCTTGTGTTTGCAGTTTCAAACAAGAGGGTTGTTTGCCGCAACTTGTCTGGAGAGCAGGCTTATTCACTATGCAATTTACTATTAAAGAAGGTTTGGATTTACCCATAACGGGTGGGCCTGAACAAAAGATTGAAACAGGTAATAAGGTCAAATCCGTTGCTGTTTTGGGAACGGAATACGTTGGCCTTAAACCGAAAATGATGATTAGTGAAGGGGATAAGGTTAAATTAGGCCAAGTTCTTTTTACTGATAAACAAAATCCCGGGGTCAATTTTACTGCACCCGGTGCCGGCGTTGTCAAAGCAGTCAATCGCGGAGCGAGAAGAGCGTTGCAGTCCGTGGTGATTGAATTGAATGGTTCTGAAGAAGAATCGTTCACAAAATTTAAAACCGCTGAGCTGAATAACCTGACAGCTGAACAAGTTAAAGAAAATTTGCTGGCTTCAGGACTATGGACGTCTTTTTTAACCCGTCCTTATGGCAAAATACCGGCTTCTGACAGCGCTCCGCATTCAATTTTTGTAACCGCAATAGATACTCGCCCTCTGGCAGCTGATCCAGCGGTCATTATCAAAGAACGCGCCGATGACTTTGCCCATGGCCTGGTGATTGTATCCAGATTAACCGAAGGTAAAACCTATCTGTGCAAGGCAACCGCAGCTGATATTGATACTAAAGGCGCAGCGGTTGAAATTGCTGAGTTTTCAGGGCCTCATCCTGCCGGCCTTCCCAGCACTCATATTCACTTGATTGATCCGGTGTATGCGGAGAAAACAGTATGGCATATTGACTATCAAGCTGTTATAGCTATTGGCGCATTGTTTACCAGTGGTAAAATCAATGTAGAACGCGTGGTGTCCTTGGCTGGCCCGATAGTGAAAAAACCAAGGCTAGTCAGAACCCGGGTGGGAGCAAATACGGATGACCTGGTAGCAGGCGAGCTTGAAGAGGGGGTTGAAAGTCGGGTGATTTCCGGTTCGGTGTTGTACGGTCATCAAGCAACAGATTCATTGGCCTATTTGGGATGCTACAGTCATCAGGTTTCAGCGCTTAAAGAAGGGCGTCATCGTGAATTTTTTGGCTGGATAGTCGCGGGTAAGGACAAATATTCGGTTATGAATGTTTATACCTCCAGTCGGGATCGTAAAGATAATCGTTTGTTTCCCTTGACAACTGATAAAAATGGCAGTGACAGGGCTATTGTGCCGGTAGGTGTTTATGAATCTGTAATGCCTTTGGATATTTTGGCCACTCCATTATTGAAAGCACTGGTGGTGGGGGATACTGATCAGGCTCAGGCGTTAGGATGCCTGGAACTGAATGAGGAAGATGTATCTTTGTTTACATTTGTTGATCCGGGAAAACATGATTTTGCACCAGTGCTTAGAGCAAATTTAACTAAAATTGAGAAGGAAGGATGATGTCGGCTAGAGACTTTTTAGACAGTATAGAGCCGCATTTTACGAAAGGTGGTAAGTTTGAGAAGTATTACGGTCTTTATGAGATGGTGGATACTTTTATCTACACGCCAGCTGATGTAACTCGCGGAAAAACTCACGTTCGTGATGGCAATGACTTGAAACGAACCATGACCTTTGTCGTCATTGCTACGTTCTTTTGTATTATGATGGCAATGTATAACACGGGTTATCAGGCCAATCTTGCTATGGAAGCAATGGGACTGGAAAAAACCGACAGCTGGCGTAGTATTCCAATGGCGCTGTTGGGTTACAGCCCTATGAATCCAATTTCAAATTTTGTTCATGGCGCTTTGTTTTTCCTGCCTATTTATATTGTCACACTGGCTGTTGGCGGTATTTGGGAAGTGTTGTTTGCAACCGTTCGAGGACATGAAATCAATGAGGGTTTTTTGGTGTCATCAATGTTGTATACGTTGATTATGCCTCCCGATATTCCTTTATGGCAGGTTGCGTTAGGTATTTCATTTGGAATTGTTATCGGTAAAGAGGTTTTTGGCGGAACCGGTAAAAACTTTTTGAATCCTGCATTGACAGGTCGCGCATTTTTGTTTTTCGCCTATCCGGCTTCTATTTCCGGTGATTCGGTCTGGGTTGGTGTTGATGGTTATACCATGGCGACGCCTTTAGGTATTGCCGCACAAGGTGGTTTGGATGCCGTTCAGACGGCGGGTTACAGTTGGTTCCAGTCATTCATGGGGTTTATGCCAGGTTCAATCGGTGAAACCTCTACACTGGCTATTATCATCGGGGCGGCATTCCTGTTATATACCCGAATTGCCTCTTATAGAATTATGGGCGGCGTTTTGTTGGGTATGATTGCCACGTCGGTTTTATTTAATGTGATCGGTAGCGATAGCAATCCTATGTTTGCTTTTCCCTGGTATTGGCATTTAACGGTCGGTGGTTTTGCATTCGGTATGGTATATATGGCGACTGATCCTGTTAGCGCCGCAATGACGAATACCGGACGATGGATATTTGGAGCGTTGATTGGTGTTATGGTGGTTTTGGTTCGTGTTGTAAATCCAGCCTTCCCGGAAGGCATGATGTTATCAATATTATTTGCCAATATGTTTGCGCCTGTTATTGATTATTTTGTCGTTCAGGCAAATATTAGAAGAAGGATAAAACGCCATGCCTAACGAAAAAAAGAAATGTGAATATTACGAAAAATTTAAGGCCTATAGAGACAAAGTTTTAACTTTAAGTAACGATAGCCTGGAAAAAACAATTGCCGTGGCTTTGTCGTTGTGTTTTGTTTGTGCGATTCTGGTATCTACCGCAGCGGTTGCATTAAGACCTTTGCAAATAGAAAACAAAGCCATGGATATGAAGAAAAATATTCTTGATGTGGCTGGTTTATTGGAAGAGGGTACAGATATTCATCAGGCATTCGCTGATCAAATTGAAGAAAAATTGGTTGATATTGAAACCGGGGATTATGTCGAAGGGATTGATATTGCCAAATATGATCAACGTAAAGCAGCTAAGGATCCTGCTCAGAATATTGTTATCCCGGCGGATAAGGATGTTGCCAGTATTAAAACCAAAGCGAAAATAGCCAAAGTCTATCTGGTTAAGAATGGTGATGATATTGAATCTATCATTCTGCCAGTGCATGGTTATGGACTGTGGTCGACGATGTATGGATTTTTGGCTTTGGAAGCGGATGGTCAAACTGTTAAAAGTATAAACTTTTATGATCAGGCGGAAACGCCGGGGTTAGGTGGTGAAGTGGTTAATCCTAACTGGCGTGCTTTATGGAAAGGCAAGAAAGTTTATAACGAATCCGGTGAGCCGGTATTAACGCTGATTAAAGGTGTGGTTGATACTTCCAAACCAGAATCTGAATATAAGGTGGACGGTTTGGCAGGTGCTACATTGACGAGTAATGGAGTCAGTAATTTAATTAAATACTGGATGAGCGCGGAAGGATTTGCACCTTATCTGAATAAGATCAAAAGCAATGGTTAGGAGATAATCATGAGTGCTGTTATAAATAGTGAAACAAAAAAAGTGTTAATCGAACCATTGGTTAACAATAATCCGATAACCTTGCAGATTTTAGGTATCTGTTCGGCGTTGGCCGTGACATCGCAAATGTCCACTTCGTTGATTATGGCGCTTGCTCTGACAGCAGTTACAGCCTGTTCAAGCGCTGCCATCAGTTCTATACGCAACCATATACCCAGCAGTATCCGGATTATCGTGCAAATGACGATTATTGCGTCATTAGTTATTGTAGTCGATCAGATTTTAAAAGCATTTGCTTATGAAATCAGTAAACAATTATCGGTGTTCGTTGGCTTGATTATTACCAACTGTATTGTTATGGGGCGTGCGGAAGCTTATGCCATGAAAAATCCTCCATTGGCGAGTTTTCTGGATGGTATCGGTAATGGTGCAGGTTACAGTCTGATATTAATTATCGTTGCATTTTTCAGGGAATTATTCGGTTCTGGAAAATTATTGGGAATTGAAATTTTCCCATTGACAAAGGATGGGGGCTGGTACGATCCCAACGGTTTGATGTTACTACCGCCCAGCGCCTTTTTTATTATTGGTCTGATTATCTGGGCTGTTCGTCAATGGAAGCCAGCCCAAGTGGAACATCCAGACTTTAAAATCATGGAGATTGCTCACGGTGAAGGAGGGCATCACTAATGGAAGCATATATCAGTCTTTTTATTAAAGCGGTTTTTGTAGAAAACTTGGCTTTGGCGTTTTTTCTGGGAATGTGTACCTTTCTGGCCGTTTCCAAGAAAATATCTACAGCGATGGGGTTAGGCGTTGCCGTATTGATTGTACAGCTTATAACCGTACCGGTGAATAACGTCATTTACCATACCTTGTTAAAAGAAGATGCTTTATCCTGGATGGGCATTAGTGGCGTTGACTTGAGCTTTCTAGCCTTATTAAGTTGTATCGGAATGATTGCAGCCCTTGTCCAGATTCTGGAAATGATTTTGGATAAGTTCTTTCCGGCTTTATATCATGCCTTGGGTGTTTTTCTGCCGCTGATTACAGTGAATTGTGCGATTCTTGGGGGGAGTTTGTTCATGATTGAACGTGACTATGACTTCACTGAAAGTGTCGTTTACGGGTTAGGTAGTGGTTTTGGCTGGGCATTGGCTATCACAGTAATGGCCGGTGTGCGTGAAAAACTCAAATACAGTGATATTCCAGCCGGTTTGCAAGGTCTGGGTATCACATTTATTAGCGCGGGCCTGATGTCGCTTGGCTTCATGGCTTTTTCTGGAATCCAACTGTAGGAAGGTTTAAGAATGCTTGAAATTGCATTAGGCGTAATATTATTCACGGTGATCGTGATTGCGCTGGTATTTATTATTATTGGCGCGAAAAGCAAACTGGTGGCTTCCGGGGATGTTGAAGTTCTGATTAATAATGAAAAGAAAATTCATGTGCCGGTTGGCTCAAAATTATTAACAGCACTGGCTGACAATGATTTGTTTGTACCATCAGCCTGTGGCGGTGGCGGAACTTGTGCGCAATGTCGCGTCAAAGTGAATTCAGGCGGCGGTGAAATTCTACCGACTGAAATGACTCATATTACCAAACGTGAAGCAGCGGAAGGCGAACGTCTTTCCTGTCAGGTGACCGTTAAACATAACATGGATATTGAAGTCGAAGACAGTGTTTTCGGCGTTAAAAAATGGGAATGTACCGTTAAATCTAATCATAATGTAGCTACTTTTATTAAAGAGCTGGTGCTGGATTTGCCGGAGGGTGAAGCGATTAATTATCGCGCCGGTGGTTATATTCAAATCGAATGTCCTCCCCATGTTTCCAAATATACCGATATGGATATTGAAGAGGAATTCCGCGGAGACTGGGATAAATTTGATTTATGGCGCTACGTTTCTGATGTCAAAGAGCCGGCATTGCGGGCGTATTCAATGGCGTCTTATCCTGAAGAAAAGGAAATCATGCTTAATGTACGGATTGCGACACCACCTCCGGGCGCTCCTGACAATGTGCCTCCCGGCATTATGTCATCTTATATCTTCAATCTGAAACCTGGCGATAAATGCATTGTATCCGGTCCTTATGGCGAATTTTTTGCCAAAGATACGGATGCAGAAATGGTATTTGTTGGTGGGGGTGCCGGGATGGCGCCGATGCGTTCGCATATCTTTGATCAGCTGCGCCGGTTAAAGTCAAAACGTAAAATAACCTTCTGGTATGGGGCTCGCAGTAAACGCGAAATGTTCTATGTGGAAGATTTCGACATGCTGGCTAAAGAAAATGAGAATTTTGAATGGCATGTGGCATTGTCCGATCCATTACCGGAGGATGAGTGGGAAGGTTATACCGGTTTTATTCATAATGTATTGTTTGAAGAATATATTAAAGATCATCCTGCACCTGAAGATTGTGAATTCTATATGTGTGGGCCTCCAATCATGAACTCATCAGTCATTAAAATGTTGTTGGAAAATGGCGTTGAGCCGGAAAACATCATGTTGGATGATTTTGGTGGTTAATTAAACTGTATTCAATTTTTTCCTTTTCCTTGGAATCCCCCTTCTTTTGGTAAGCAGGGGGAGACAGAAGAGAGATGACTATAAAATTTATTAAACGAGGAACAGGCTTTCTTAGTTTGTTTCTCGTTTTTTTATTGGCTGCCTGTAACCAATCAAATCAATTTAACAAGAATTACCCGTTTATCTATTCCGATGGAACAATGGGTACACGCTTTAACATTAAAATCAGCCAATTGCCTGACACCGTTAATGCTGATCAACTGCAACAACATATCAAACAGTTACTTGATCGGGTGAATAGACAAATGTCCACTTATTTGCCGGACTCTGAACTTTCAGTATTGAACCGTAGTCAATCGCTCAACTGGCAGCCCGTTTCAGCTTCTTTATATGATGTCTTATACAAGGCTAAACAGATTTATGAACAATCGCATGGAGCTTTTGATGTAACGATTGGTTCACTGGTTAATCTATGGGGGTTTGGGCCGGATCCTATGCATTTTGAAACTCCCGCTGAAGAATTGATTATCGAAAAACTGCAACAGACCGGTTCAGAGTATTTATTTCTGAATGAGGAAGATAAATCGTTTAAAAAAAGTACGCCAGGTTTGTATATTGATTTATCGGCATTAGCAAAAGGTTATGCAGTAGACCAGGTAGCTTTGTTATTGGAAAAGAACGGGATACTGAATTATATGGTGGAAATAGGTGGTGAGCTTCGTTTAAAAGGACATAATCTTGAAGGTACTCCCTGGCGCATAGCCATTGAAAAACCCAGAGCTGACAGTCGGATGATTCAAAAAATATTGCCGGTAACCAATATCAGTATGGCTACCTCAGGAGATTATCGAAATTTTTTTGAGCTGGATGGCGTTCGTTTTTCACATACTATTGACCCTCGTACAGGTCGTCCGATAACGCATAAACTGGCATCCGTAACTGTTTTGAGCGATACTTGTATGGACGCCGACGCATGGGCGACAGCCTTAACAGTATTAGGGTCGGAACAAGGCCTTAAAGTGGCTGAAGAGAGACAAATTGCCGCCTTGTTTATTATCAAAACAGCTGATGGTTTTTCGGAAAAAAGCACATCAGCGTTCAGCCGGTTTTTTAAGGGGAAATTATGATTTATTTTTTAGTGACATTTGCTTTTATGTTGATTGTCATTGCTATTATGGCAATAGGCGTTATTTTTGGCAGACGTGCAATCAAGGGTTCCTGTGGTGGAGCCAATAATGGAAATTGCGTTTGTGTAAAAAAATGTGATAAAAGAAAGAAACTGGACGCGAACGCCCAGCTCTAGGTTTTAATATTTCATTCAAGGTATCATCGACATTATTTATTATTTAAGGAGATAACTTATGCTGGCTAAAATTACCATAGCTGATTACATGACAAAAAATTTATTAACGCTTAAAAAAGATACCAGCGTACTGGAGGCGATAAAAACAACTTTAAGTCATAAAATAACTTCTGCTCCTGTCGTTGATGATGAAGGAAAGCTGGTCGGAATGTTCTCTGAAAAAGATGGTATGAAAGTCGTTTTGGATACTGCCTATAACCAAGGAATGAGCGGTACTGTCGGTGAGTTTATGTCCACTGATATTATCACAGTCAATGCCGCTTCCAGTATTGTTGATCTGGCAGAAAGATTTCAAGAGTCTTCAGTCAGAAGTTTTCCGGTTTTTGATGACGACAAGTTAGTGGGTATTGTGAGCCGAACAGACGTATTAAGAGCTTTAATATCTATACATTAATAGAACAAAGGTTGTGGCAAAAAATACTTTATTTTGGCATGACTATGAAACTTTTGGTACGGATCCTCAGCGTGACAAGGCTTGTCAGTTTGCAGGGCTTCGTACCGATTTTGACTTTAATATTATTGGCGAGCCACTAACAATTTATTGTAGGCCTGCCGATGATTGTCTTCCTCATCCTGACGCCTGTCTTATTACTGGAATAACGCCTCAGTTAGCACATCGTAAAGGTGTTTGCGAAGCTGAATTTATTAATGTTATTCATAATCAATTGAGCCAACCGGGTACCTGTACGCTAGGCTATAACAATATCCGTTTTGATGATGAAGTCACCCGTAATTTGCTGTACAGGAATTTCTACGACCCCTATGCAAGGGAGTGGCGGAATAATAATTCACGCTGGGATTTGATTGATGTCGTCAGGGCTACCAAAGCATTAAGGCCGGATGGTATTGTGTGGCCTGAGAATGAGGACGGCAGGCCCAGTTTTCGCTTGGAAGAATTGACTAAAGCTAATGGTATTGAACATGTGTCAGCTCATGATGCATTGTCAGATGTTTATGCAACGATTGCCATGGCAAAGTTAATCAAACGGGTACAGCCAAAGTTATACCAATATTTATTTACCCATAGGATAAAACCTGAAGTCATTAAATTACTACAATTAGGCGCTCATGTTCCTGTGGTGCATATTTCAGGGAAATATCCTGCCAAAAATAATTGCATGGCTGTGGTGCTGCCCGTTGTGAAACATCCTGAAAACAATAATGGTATTATCGTTTATGATTTATCCATTGACCCTGAACCTTTACTGGATTTGACAGCCGAACAAATTAAACAGCGTGTTTTTACTGCGGTTGACGACTTGCCCGAAGGTGTAGACAGAATTCCCCTGAAAACAGTCCATATCAATAAATGCCCGGTGTTAGCGCCGATTTCGGTCATCAGAAAGACTGATGCGGATCGGCTGAAAATTGATTTGGCGCTATGTGATTCACATTTGCAGCGTATAAAATCAGCGATAGGGTTGACTGAGAAGTTAATGGAAGTTTTTCGTAGTGGGTTTGATAACACAATTGATGATCCTGATTTGATGATTTACAGCGGAGGATTTTTTAATCCACATGATAAAGCTGAAATAGATAAAATCAGGAATGCAACAATAGATCAATTAGCCGATATTCATCCTGACTTTCAGGATTCAAGGTTACCTGAAATGCTGTTTCGGTATCGTGCGCGTAATTTTCCGGAAACGCTTAATAAGACTGAAAAACAACAATGGCAGGAATATTGTCACGCTGTTATGGTTCATGACAATATTGGCGCTTCATTGACATTACAAAGTTTTATGCAACGCTTACAGCACAAAAAACAGGAAAGTTGTTATGACAATCAAATCCTGCTTGATTTGCAGAAATTTGCAGATGAAACCGCGAAAAAATTCAATATCATCATTACCTCATAAAAAATTAAAATCAGCGGTGTTAATTCAAATACCGTTACATTTCAGTTGAATAAGGCTGGACATTCAGGAAAAGCGTTTAATTTATATCAAAGTTCACAAAGCGTGTGATGCATTATTTATCAGATTGAAAATGAGTGATTCTATGTTAATTTGCGAACTGAAATCATCAATGCTGTCGGATAAAAACATGTTATACAATCCTGCCCCACGAACAACAACAATTAAACGCAGGAATTAACCCTTGAACAAGCAACAACTCGCCGCCAAAATTTGGGCATCTGCCAATCAGATGCGCTCAAAAATCGAAGCCAATGAATACAAAGACTACATTCTTGGTTTTATCTTCTACAAATATCTGTCCGACCAACAAATCGCCTTTGCCAAACAGCAAGGCATGAACGATGCCGACATCAAAGCACTGAGCGAAGACGATCAAGAAACGCTCACATACATTCAAAAAGAAATCGGCTACTTTATCAGCTACGACAATTTGTTTAGCACCTGGCTGGACAAAGGCAGTGATTTTGATGTCTCTAACGTGCGCGATGCCTTATCCGCGTTTGAACGACTCATCCACAGCCACCACAAAAAACTGTTTGATGGCATTTTTAACACCCTGCAAACCGGCTTGAGTAAACTCGGCGAAAGTGCCGCCAAACAAACCAAAGCCATTAGCGACCTGCTGCAACTGATTAAAGAAATCCCCATGGATGGCAAGCAAGATTACGATGTGCTGGGCTTTATCTACGAATACCTGATTGAAAAATTTGCCGCCAATGCAGGTAAAAAAGCGGGCGAGTTTTACACCCCGCACGAAGTCTCGCTACTCATGTCTGAAAT
>CAYNIU010000064.1:0-12700 GCA_964397365.1 uncultured Methylomarinum sp.
CTCATAATCGGCAGGTCCCCAGTTCGAGTCTGGGAGGGCCCACCATATTTTAAAAGACCGCAATAGCGGTCTTTTTACGTATCTATAGGTACGTATTTAATAAATTACCTTCCTAAGGTTTAATCATGAGGAAATCACTGTGAGTAATAACTTTATTTTTACATCAGAATCAGTATCGGAAGGTCATCCTGATAAGGTTGCAGATCAGATATCTGATGCGGTAGTGGATGTTCTGCTAGCACAGGATCCGAAATCCAGAGTGGCCTGTGAAACGATGGTTAAAACAGGTATGGTGGTGTTAGCAGGTGAAATTACTACGGAAGCCTGGGTCGATACAGAAGAATTAGTCAGGGGAGTTGTCTGTGAAATCGGTTATAACGATGGCGAAATTGGCTTTGATGGCAAAACCTGTGCTGTTCTCAATGCTATTGGCAAGCAATCCCCGGATATTGCCATGGGGGTGGATGATGCCGAAGATCATGAACAGGGCGCTGGCGACCAGGGCTTGATGTTTGGATATGCCAGCAATGAGACCGATGTGTTGATGCCGGCGCCGATTACCTATTCTCACAGACTGGTAGAACGTCAGGCGATAATTCGTAAAAACGGCACTTTGCCCTGGTTGCGACCGGATGCCAAAAGCCAGATAACCTTCCGCTATGAAGATAATAAGCCGGTAGCGATTGATGCTGTTGTATTATCGACCCAGCACTCACCGGAAATAGGTGGTAAATTGCTGGAAGAAGCGGTGATGGATGAAATTATTTTGCCAACATTGCCTAAAGAGTGGTTACATGCTGATACCCAGTATTTTATCAACCCAACGGGACAGTTTATTATCGGTGGCCCGGTAGGTGATTGTGGTTTGACTGGACGTAAAATCATAGTCGATACCTATGGGGGGATGGCTAGACATGGCGGTGGTGCTTTTTCAGGTAAAGATCCTTCCAAGGTGGACAGGTCAGCAGCTTATATGGCTCGATATGTGGCAAAAAATATCGTTGCCGCGGGTTTGGCCGAACGCTGTGAAATTCAGGTTTCTTATGCTATCGGTGTCGCAGAACCCACCTCTATCAGTGTGGAAACATTCGGCACCGGAAAAATCGGTGAAGATAAGCTGGTGGCGATTATCCGGGAACATTTTGACCTGAGACCTAAAGGTCTGATCGCTCAATTGGATTTGCTGAAACCCATTTATCAGGCAACAGCCGCTTATGGGCATTTTGGTCGTACCGAAGCATCATTCAGTTGGGAAAAAACCGACAAAGTGGATGCTTTAAAAGACTCGGCGGGTATTTAATATAAACAGGATAGAATTATGAGTGCACAAGATTACAAAGTCGCAGATATTTCACTGGCTGAATGGGGGCGTAAAGAAATCAGAATAGCGGAAACGGAAATGCCGGGACTGATGGCGTTACGGGAAGAATATGGAACTCAGCAGCCACTAAAAGGCGCCCGTATTGCCGGTTGTCTGCATATGACTATTCAGACTGCGGTATTGATAGAGACTTTAACCACTTTAGGGGCCGAAGTCAGATGGTCTTCCTGTAATATTTTTTCCACTCAGGATCATGCGGCGGCGGCAATGGCGGTAGCAGGAATTCCTGTATTTGCCTGGAAAGGTGAAACCGAAGAAGAAGCGGAATGGTGTATTGAACAGACTATTGTCGGATCTGATGGCTGGCGCCCGAATATGATCCTGGATGATGGCGGCGATTTGACTCTGATGATGCATGAGAAATTTCCTGAGTTGATGGAAGATGTCAAAGGTCTTTCTGAAGAGACCACAACAGGCGTTCTGCGACTGTATGAAATGGTTGACAAAGGGGCGTTAAAAGTGCCGGCCTTCAATGTTAATGATTCGGTTACCAAATCAAAATTCGACAATCTGTATGGTTGTCGTGAATCACTGGTTGATGGCATCAAGCGGGCAACTGATGTAATGGTTGCTGGAAAAATTGCAGTCGTATGCGGATATGGTGATGTCGGCAAAGGCTGTGCGCAATCATTACGTGGACTGGGGGCAACTGTCTGGGTAACAGAAATTGACCCTATTTGTGCATTACAGGCATCTATGGAGGGCTATCGTGTAGTGACTATGGAAGAGGCGGCGGCGGTTGCCAATATTTTCGTTACCGCGACCGGTAATTGCAATGTGATTACCCATGAGCATATGGCAGCAATGAAAAATCAGGCCATTGTCTGCAATATTGGTCATTTTGATTCGGAAATTGAGATTGCCTCATTACGGCAATATACTTGGGAAAATATTAAACCTCAGGTTGACCATGTTATTTTCCCTGACGGCAAAAGGCTGATCGTTCTGGCTGAAGGTCGTCTGGTTAATTTGGGTTGTGCAACAGGGCACCCAAGTTTTGTCATGTCTAATTCGTTCTGTAATCAGGTCTTGGCGCAAATTGAACTATGGGAAAACTCAGCCAATTATGACAAACAGGTTTATATATTGCCTAAAAAATTGGATGAGAAAGTCGCTAGATCACATTTGTTGCAACTTGGTGTTAGCCTGACTGAATTGACTCAGGCACAAGCGGATTATATCAATGTGCCTGTGGATGGCCCTTATAAGCCAGATCATTATCGTTACTGAAGACGTAGCGATTGGCTGATGAATAAAAAGGAGCTTTATGCTCCTTTTTTTGTAACTGAATACATCCATGTAGGCTTGAATGTGACCGCTATGTCGCCTACGATTATCCTATAAGTAGCTGATATTGAATGCTTTAATTGCAATGAGTCGTTACATTTTTATCTGTAAAAACTAAATTTCACAACAATTTCTTATGCGAGTCTCCAGGTTGTATGTGGCCAAAGAATTGGCTGTTGGCAAACAAGTTACGTTGCCGGGTGAATCAGCGCATTATGTGCGTACCGTTTTACGGTTAAAAAAAGATCAGAATATTACTTTGTTTAATGGCCACGGGGGTGAATACTTGTGCCGGTTTGCAGAGGTGAGTAGAAAAACAGTGGCTATCAATATCGTGGAATATATTGAAAGAAGTGTCGAGTCAGGAGTGAAAGTTATTTTAGGATTGGGAATTTCTCGTGGTGATCGCATGGATTGGGCGGTGCAGAAGGCTGTTGAACTGGGCGTTTGTCAACTTACTCCATTGTTAACTGAGCGTTGTGTGATTAAGTTTAAAGAGGATAAAAAACAACAGCGTTTGCTGCACTGGCAAAATATCGCGCAACATGCCGCAGAACAGTCAGGCAGAACTCTGGTGCCAAAAGTTGCGGAAATTGAGGGATTGGTCGATTGGGTAATGCCGCAGCAGGGACTTAAAATATTTCTTGATCCGTATGCGCAGCAGTCATTGGCCGATTTGCAACCAGATGCTGGACAAGTGACTTTGTTATCCGGCCCGGAAGGTGGTTTTAGTGAGCAGGAAAGGGACAAGGCAAAAAAAGCAGGCTTTATTCCGGTACGTTTGGGGCAGAGAATATTGCGGACTGAAACAGCGGCGTTGGCTTCATTATCTGCCATACAGATGTTGTGGGGGGATTTCAGCTAATGAGACTACTGGTTTACTCATTAATGCCTTTATTGATATTGGTTGTACTGGTTTTAGTTTCCTGTATTTTGGGTTATTTTATCTTGCTGGTAATTGGTGATGTTGTTGAATTGCGTAAAATCATCAGTAAAAGTACACAAGTATTGCTGGTTCTCAGTATTTTTCCGCTCAGTCAGCGGTTAAAAATGTCGTGGACAGAATTGGGATTTGCACCAAGACGACAATTTATAAAACAAATGGGGCAAGGTGTTTTATTGGGACTTTTAACATTGCTGCCTGTTTTGTTACTATTGTATGAACTGGATGTGCATATTATTGATGAAAGCAGAGATTGGACGCTTATCAAAGCGGTCAAAAAAATAGTGCTTTCATTGGTGTTGGCATTGTTGATTTCTTTTGTGGAAGAACCCCTGTTTCGCGGTATTCTACTGGCTGCATTCAGGCGTAAAATGACCATTGTCGGGGCGATTATTTTAAGTTCCTTCTATTATGCCGCACTGCATTTTTTAAAAAGCAAAACCGATATACCTTACGAACAACTCAATATCGCCAGTGGTTTTCAGTTGATGGCTGAAGCGTTTGTTAATTGGATTAACCCTGAAATTGTTTCCGCTTTACTGGCGTTATGGGTGGTCGGTATTTTTCTAGCCATCATAAGAACAGAGTTCGGTAATAGTTTGGGAGTTTGTATCGGATGTCACACCAGCTGGGTTTGGCAGATAAAAGTCAGTAAGGATTTTCTGGATACCAACCCGCAGTCAGACTATTTGTATTTGGTCAGCAGCTATGATGGCGTTGTGGGGCCACTGGTCACCCTCTGGCTGCTGGCGCCGATTATTGTATATTTTGGATGGAAAAAATATCGGCGATAAAAGGAATACCCCCGTAGAGACAAGACTCATCCAGTCTCTACGGTTTGAGTTCAATCACGGAAGTTGTTGAATTGTAATGGTTGATCCAGGTCTTCTTCTTTCAGCATTTGAATAGCTTGCTGCAAGTCATCTCTCTTTTTGCCGGTTACCCGAACTTTATCTCCCTGGATTGCCGCCTGCACCTTTATTTTTTTGTCTTTTATCAATTTGACAATTTTTTTGGACAGACTGGTGTCTAAGCCCTGTTTTAAAGTAATGATCTGTTGAACGTTTTTTCCGCTGGTTTGTGGATTACCACTTTCCAGACAGCCAATGTCTATACCTCGTTTAGTCATTTTTGCATAAAGTATCGGCAGCATTTGTTGTAATTGAAAAGTGGATTCAGCTTTCATGGTGATGTTGTCTTCGTTTTGTTCAAACTCGGCATCCGAGCCTTTAAAATCAAAGCGGTTGCCAACCTCTCGGTTGGCCTGGTCAACGGCATTGGTTACTTCATGGTTGTCAAATTCGGAAACTATATCAAATGATGGCATTCTTAAACGGGTATATTAAAAGATAAAAAAAGGAGCTGTTCAGTGAGCTTGAGAGCATAAAGTTCAAAACTGTAGGAATGCTAAGAGACACAATGTCAGCTGATACTGTCGGAATTATTAAAAATAATTATCGCTACTCAGTGTATATATACATTTAATATCAGTCACTTGCTACAGCAGGCACCGTGAATACATTCATGTTACAGACACTTATTCCGCAAACAACAGATATTGAAGGTTTTTCGATAAATTAATTAAGCTGTGTAGTTACAAATAATTTAACTATTCGTCCGGTAGTCATTTTGTGTGTAAAATATTAATTTTTCAGGAGGTATCAATACTCCCCTGTAGTGCAAGTCTGATGAATCAATATTCTATACATTTTTGTTAAAGGATGTGGGGCAATTACCTTATCAATAATATTTAAAAAATTTCGACAAATAGTTGTAAATGGATTAACTATAATTCCGTTATAGCTAATTTTCAATGTATTTTTTAGAAATTCAAATGAATAAAACACCACTTGTGATTTTTTCCGTTTTACTGATAACCTTACTTACAGCCTGCTCTTCAAATGGTGATGTCAAAGGGCGTGATTTTGAAATGTCATCGGTGATTAAAAATGATATTGATCTGGTTTCGGAAACCCATCAGCAAGTTGTATTGGCGGCGTTAAAGGAATTGGCTGTCAAGTTGTATAAGCGTAACCCGACGGAGTGGAAAAAGGGCGGATATGAATCACTGTCGGCGGCAGTTGTTTCACTCTCAGCAGATCCGTTTCCTGTTGTTGAAGGAAAAAGCAGTGTTGACTGTATTCGTTTGGCTTTTGATGAAAGTTTTCAGGGTGATAGGGTCAGAGCGTTTGTTGTTGGGTTGGAAACCATGATCTTAAATGCTTACAATGGCCATCGCGAATTTTATCTGCATAATATGCTGGAAGCACAGAAACTTTATGACAGCGCCCGTAATATTGAGTTGGCCTCTTGGCTGCTTCGCACCAAAAGAGATAGTCATCATGTGTTATTTTTATTAAGTTCAGGGGATACGGAAGAAGTTAATCTGAGTTTTGAACGGTTATTCGGCAAAATAATCAATGCCCAGGATATGTTGGCACTGATTATGGCTGACCGAACACATCGGCAGATTAAAAATGTTATCCAGGCTCTGGCGACAGCATTTATTCCGATTTAAGTCCGACAGCAACTTGAAATGTTCAAAATCAGGGAGGGGGCTGGCAAAGGACGCGTGAGTCCGTAAGCCACATGCATGTTGCACAGGGTTGCAGGGATGTATTGACGCGTCCTGATCAATAGCCTACACCCGCTAAATAAATACCGGATGATAGAGACAGTCGTTTTATATTTTCGGCTGTTCGCGTTCTGATGTTAGTAATAGCGCCTGTTTAAGCATAAGATTCAATGCATATATTACGATTACATAAACGACTGTGTATTTCAGATAAGGTGGATAATACTGAAAAAAACGTGAACTGTATTCGCTCCAATCGGTAAGCGGGTATTTATCAGAAAGTAGGTAAAAACTTCCGTTAGAAATAATAAATGCCAAAGATACCGTTATCATAAGTAGGGCAAACTGCCTGGACAGATGCGAAAGGTTTTGGTTGTTAAAGGTTTTGCTGTAGAGCCCCCCAAACCATACTATTGCATAGGTTGGAATTAAAAAAACATAAGCCGGGGAAATACAAAAATCACTCACTCCGAATTGACTGATAGCCAGATAGTCAATGATCCCGGCTTCCAATAGTAAAATTACAAAAAAAGTCGTGCTGGAAAACCATAAGCCGGCCAGGAAAAAAACGGCCAGTGATGCATCAGGCAGAGACAAGGCGCTACCGAAATGGTGAAAACGGGTCGAGGCCATTAGTGCTGTTAAGGTAATGGCTGTTGGATGAAAAAGCAAAGTTTTGGTTTGTTGCCATTGAATCATATTCATAATCTTTCTCCCATGGGGTGCAAGCAAGGTTAGAGGGCTACTATACCATTCAGTAGCCATGTTCGTTTAGACTCTATACAGCTATCAGTCTGCTTAACATCAACAAATTACAGAATAGACCAGACGATGCAAAGTATTGATAGTCGCCGCTGTTCATGTGTGCTGGATATAATTTTGAAGCTATAATCAGTTATTATAATGTATTGAAACAAAAAAGTTTCTGTCAGCGGTATTATATGTATCTATTAATTGATACTGTTTATCCAGCAGATTATTCAGTTTGGCTTTGAACGTCCAGTTTTTATTGACATGGTAAGCAGTACGCAAGTCAACGGTAACAAAGCCGGCTACTTTAGTTGTATTGCGGGAATCGCTAAAATTGTCACCGCGAGCCAGTACGGTTGATCCCATATCAACTGCTCCGAAAGATCGGGACAGGTCGTAGGTTAATATTTTTTCGGCTCTACGCGGGAGCCTTAAATTGCTGGCTCTGTCTTTTGGACTTAAAAACTGAACCCCCAGCTTATTGTTGAAACCCAATATTTCAGTGCTGATTTCGGCTTCAATGCCATCAATTTGCGCTTTGTTTGTATTTTCAGGGCTGAAGCCTGAAGTGACTGGATTGAATTGCCAGACAATAAGGTTGTCGATATTGGTGTGATAAGCGCGAAATTCCCATTGAAGCGAGTCGTGGTCACCCGCCAGCCCGACTTCGAATGTCGTTGATTCTTCCGGTTGTAAATTGGGATTTCCCTGACTGCCAAAAGAATTTGGAAAGTAAAGGTCGTTAAATGTCGGTGCTTTAAAGGCGTTTCCAAAATTAGCAAAAGCGCTGAGGCCGTAATTCCAGTTAAAACGCCAGCCAAAACTGCCAGTAACATAATCACCAAAAGCTTCGTTTGTATCCCAGCGTAATGTGGCGTTGATAAAATGACGACTAAACAAACGACTGTGCAACTCACCAAAAACCCCTCCGTCATAACGGGAATTTTCCGCAAAACGGGTGGTGCTGCTGACTTCGTCAAGGCGGAAATCAGAGCCTAAGAGCAGTTGATGATCTTTGTGCAATTGTACTTTGTTTAACCAACTGATATTCCAGCGGGTGGTGTCAAAGCGGCTGGAAAGCGATCCGTCCGTTCTGAAATTGTTATTATCGTCACGACTTTGTCCAAGGCGTAAAATAGTCTGCCAAATATCGCTAATGTCCATGCTGCCCTGTAAACCAACGACCTGATTGACAAATTCAAGTTTATTGGTGAATCCGTCAAAATCAGTTCTTCCTTCAGAACGGGTGAAAAAGGCCTCTATTTCCGCATTATTTCCAAAGGTATGACCGATTCGGGCATTTAAACCGGTATTATAATAGCCGTCTTTGTCAGGTTGATTAATGCCGAAAGTTCCTGTTGTTGGCTGGCGAGCATCGAATCCTTGGGTATTGATATGTGATGCCGATAAGCTGTACCAGGAATTGTTCCATCTGCCGCTGATTGAACCGGATGTTTGCAGGGTATCATAAGTGCCGCCTCCTGCATCAAGGGTGATACTGGGTTTTTCAGTCTGTTTTCCTTTGCGGGTGAATATTTGGATGACTCCCCCAATAGCTTCAGAACCCCATAGGCTTGATTGTGGGCCACGAATAATTTCCACCCGCTCAATCTGGTCAATGGGTAAATATTGAAACGGTGTTGTTCCCAGAGTTACCGAACCGACCTTAATGCCGTCTATTAGTACCAAGAGATGATCGGAATTGGTGCCGCGCATAAAGACGCTAGTGGTTTTGCCAAGGCCGCCGTTTTGTGTCATATCTATGCCGGTGGTGCGTTTGAGTAATTCAGGCAAGGTGTTGACCTGATATTTCTCAATATCCTTGCGAGTATAAACAGTAGTTGCCGTTGACAATTGTTTGACCGGGGTTTCGGTACGGGTGGCCGTTACTACCAATTCAGGAAGAGCAATCGGTTCTCCTGCAAATACGGGAGACAAGCCTGCGAATAAGAAAGAACTGTAAAAAAACTTGTGCATAAAATCCTCTGCGCCGCCCGCGCAAATGAAAGTAAAAAATACAGGGGGGGCTCAGACAGGTGTATTATGGTTTGCACATGCCGATTCACAGCCCTCCGCTGTAACGATACACTTTCAGGCAGGTCTCCGGGCTTATAAGTGGTTTTTACCGGAACTATCGTCTTCCCATATTTCTGGATACAGTGACATTTGACAGTTCTTTGACTTATCTACCGTTGCGGGGGCAGCGTCGGATTTGTTAGTGGATGAAGAACGCACCGACTTCCCTTTTAAGTCCCGAAATAAAAATTACAGGGACACCAGAAAGCAGGGCGCTGATTATACGGCGTTATGAAAGTGAGTCAAGAATGATTGCATTTGATTCAGGTATTTTTTGGGCGTGCTGATTACTGAAAAGGGCATTGTTTTTTCTGCTTTTCCGGGTATAGGCAGTAGGGTGAAATCGTCAGGCGGCTCTTATTGTTATTGACCAAGCACTTTGGCAATGGCGTCTTCCCAAAAGTTTAAGGGCTTGGTAACAGGTGTGCTACAAGTATCGTAACCCTGATATTCAATCGCGTTAAATACATCATCGCGCAGCCATTGATAAGTGACCGGTGAGCTTTGTTGCAGACGTTCAGGAATCAGTACATATTGTGCTACCAGTTCAGCCAGTTTTTCCTGTACTCTGCCATTGTAACGGCCTTCATTGACTTCCCATAAGTATTCAAAAGCTTCAAACCACTTGGATGGCCATAATGCTAGTTTAGCGTCAAGAATTAATTTTGTTGTGGCATTGTCTGTGGACATTTTTCGGTACCAGTAGAAAAAATACAGATCATCAGAGCCGTTCCAGAAGTGGAAATTATCAATGGTATGGGCTATTTCATGAATTAATATCGGTAATCTGAAATCAACCAGATATTTCAGGTTGATGTCGCGGTACATACGACCGTCTTTAGCTTTATCAAAAGCCTTGATGGTAAAGATGATCAGGTTCTGACCACTATAGACCTGGGCGACTGTCTCCCCCCTGAAACCAGTGCCTGGCACCAGCATCAATGGGCGAGTCTGGTCTGTCCATGTGCTGGTTTGATAATCTTGAGGAAATGCTTCAGCAGCAATTTTCTGGATAGAATGCGGCAGTTTCTGGATGACTTTTTCAAAGTCTTTAATGGGTTTTGCTTTACTGATTGATTTGCGTAAAAAAGGGGGAATCTTGCGAATTCCCTTTTCAAAAACCCGCAGGTGGTCATTTTTAAAACGGGGAATATTATAATCATCACTGTGTTTAATGATTGTTTTGGTATCGTAAAACAGTGCCAAAACTCTGAGCGCAGCCTCCTTGCTGTTCCAGTATTTTTCTAGGATACAGAAGTCAACCGATGAATTCGCTGCACAATTTTTACGGTAGTTATGTAAATCCTGTAAATGATGTGGATGGCTGTGATCTGTGAGAACCTCAACGGAATGCCGACGTAGATTCACAGCATTTTTTTCATAAAAATCAATAATTGATTGTAATTCTTCTGGAGATTTAAACTGGTTTTTACTGTTAGCGCAGATAAGCTGATTGTCGCGTGACAGGGTAAAAAAACGGTTCTGAAAAAGCTGGGGGGCAGTGTCAGGATGCTGAGCTGAGACAGTAAAGAACGGGATGATGAACAAAAACGCACAAATACTGAAAACACGGTTATTGTTCGTCATAAACTCTGGCGTTGGGTTACTGATCCAGTCCGGTGGCATTCCAAATATGCTGGGCAAAAGTATGTCCCTTATTTTCAGGAACTGGAGGGCCGTCAGGATAGTTCTGTGCATAGACGCGCTGGACATCGCTTGCCAGGTCTAACAGATTGAGTTTGTTATAGGCTTTTTGCATCACTTGCAATGCATAGGGTACGGCGGGAGTTCGCTGGTATTCTTTAATGACATAGCCGGCGCGGTTGGCGGCGGCAACATAAGCATGGCGTTTAAGATAAAAACGGGCGACATGAACTTCGTACATGGCCAGGTTGTTTCTGAGTGCAATCATACGTTGTTTGGCATCGGCTATGTATTTGCTGTGTGGAAAACGGCGTATCAATTCAGCAAAATTGCTGTAGGACTCGCGGGCGTTTCCCGGGTCGCGCTGAGATGAATCTGTAGGCAGAAAACGATCGACAAAACCGATGCCACGGTTGTAGTTAACCAAGCCTTTTAAATAGTAAGCGTAATCGACATTAGGGTTTCTGGGGTGAATCTTGATAAAACGATCCGCAGCGGCAATAGCCGCTTCAGGATCGCCATTTTTAAAATAGGCGTAGGCAACGTCAAGCTGGGTCTGCGCGGCATAATCACCAAAAGGGTAGCGGGCTTCCAGGGCTTCATAGAGTTTGATCGCTTTTTGGTAATTTTTAGCGCTCATGGCCTTTCTGGCATTTTCATGGAATTTTTTAGCATTCCAACCGCTATAATTCTCTTCAGAATCTGTTGTCTCTTCTGAGTTGAGGTTTTTTAGTGTTTCACAGCCGGGTAAAAATAAAGCCAGGTTGAAAATAAACAGGGTTTTTAATAAAAGTAATCGCATTTTGCTGACGACACATTGTAATATAGTAAGTTTTTTCCGTAGCTTCAGATAACGGAATATATTGATTTGGTTCGCGAGTATAACGTAAAAACAACTTGAATATGGCTATATTAACCGCAAAAGTACCTGAAGAACTAGCCGGGATGCGTCTGGATCAGTGTTTGGCTGAAGTTTTTCCAGACTATTCCCGGAGCAAACTACAAACCTGGATTAAATCAGGACGAGTGCGTGTGAACGGAGGGGTTCTGAAGGCCAAGGACAAACTGGATGGTGGTGAAGAAATCGAACTAGATGCAGAAGCTGAAACAGTGATGGAATATGAGGCGGAAGATATTCCTCTGGATATTGTTTATGAAGATGAAGCCATTTTGATTATTAATAAACCGGCCGGATTGGTGGTTCATCCGGCAGTGGGAAACTGGCGGGGGACTTTAGTTAACGCTTTGCTGCATCATGATGCCAATCTGAGTACATTACCCAGAGCGGGTATCGTTCATAGGCTGGATAAAGACACCAGTGGGCTGTTGATGGTGGCAAAAGATCTGCAAGCGCACAATTGTCTGACCGCTCAGTTGCAGGAACGATCTATTACCCGGGAATATCTGGCGTTAGTCAAAGGTTGGATGACAGCGGGTGGTACGGTTGATGAACCGATTGGCAGGCATCCAGTAGATCGCAAACGTAATGCCGTCAGGGAGGACGGTAAACATGCTGTGACCCATTACCGCCTGGAACAGCATTTTAAGCACCATACGCTGATTAGAGTCAAACTGGAAACCGGTCGGACGCATCAGATTCGCGTACATATGGCACATATTCGTTACCCACTGGTGGGCGATCAAGTGTACGGTGGTCGCTTTCAAATGCCGGCTGAATGCAGTGACAAACTGGAAGCGCTATTACGAAATTTTAAAAGACAGGCATTACATGCGGTAAAACTGGGATTGGAGCATCCGCATAGCGGTGAATATTGCCAGTGGGAACAACCGTTGCCGGAAGATATGCAGCTATTACTGGATGCGCTGGGCGAAACGGCTGCTCGTTCCCTGAATACCAATGCTCCGTAGTTCATGAACTGGATTAAACCGGACTGGCCGGCGCCTGATAATATCCATGCCGCAGTCACTTTACGAACAGGCGGTGTCAGTCAAGGTCGGTACGCCAGCCTTAATCCTGCTCTGCATGTTTATGATCAAACAAAAGATGTTTTGTCAAATCGGGAAATCATTAAAACTATGCTGC
>CAYNIU010000065.1:0-12683 GCA_964397365.1 uncultured Methylomarinum sp.
TGTAAGACAACATGGCAAATACACTCATGACTGTCAGAAAGATACCGGAAATATTATGGTTGTAATTTGACCAAGCAGTGGCGGCTTCCGAAGGGACTTGTCCAACAATGGCAATTCGACCAGCTTCACCCGCCAGTAATGCGGCGTGGGTTGGTGAAGTAATACGTGGAAAACGAGGTACAAAAGTATGTATCACTTCCTGCCAAGTTGCGGTCAAATGGGGTATATCAACAGCAGGAGGTTGTGATGCTAAACTGGCGGCGGTAAATAACAAGGTAATAAGAACCAGCGTTTCTGCTTCGATATAGTAAGGGACATGAGATTTTATAGAATGCTTATTGGTTGTCAGAAAATAAGCATGTATAGCTTGACGATTCATGCCCGCAAACCCCAAGGCGATAATTAGCATAAGGATTTTGACCAGTAACAGGTTACCGTAGCCACTACCAATAAAACCATTCCAGCTGTGAATGTAATGCAGCGCTATAGGTAAACCGGAAGCCAGTATTGCCAGCACCGCAAAAATACCCATTGGTGAAAAACGCCACAATAACATTGACCATAATTCATCATTAACCTGGTTTTGTTTTTTCATCTGCCAGATGAGAAGCAATTGAAAGACACTGCCAATCCAAGTTGCCGCGGAAAACTGATGCAGTACAGATAAAGACATCAGTAATTCACGGTCTTCCAGACGACTAGCGCCGTGTACAAGCCAAGCACCGGTAATGACCATGGGTAACATTAGCAGGATTGAGTTAATCCAATATTGTTTATGGCGAAGATTTGATTGCAAATAGTGTTTTATATAAAGAGCCAGGAGACTGGCAAGTAAGGCTCGGATAATGCCAGCCTGAAATTGTACGGTATAAACAAATGCTGGGAAGGGCCAGCGGTCAAGGGTTACTGTCATTAACCATATTTTCAGGACTATTTTTGCCAAGTCGGTGATGACCAGAGCATAGGCGCCGAAGTAAATCAGGTTTACACTTTTATATAGAAATTTATGGTTATACCGAGATTTACTGTCCCAGGGTTTGAGAATAAATACTCCCCAGAGCAGACCGCCGACCGCCATAGAATAAAAAGTCAGATCAACGCCACCAATTAATGAGTCCAAAAAATCAGCTATGCCTTCCATAGTACTTATTCTATGTTTTCAGTGACAAAAAAACGAACCAAGTCTTCACTCAGATGTCCATCAGCGGCAAAAATACTCAGTTTCAAAGCATATTCCCCGGGGGAAAGCGGAGGAATATCAATAATAATTTCGCCGGGATTACTGCCATGAACCACCTTGACCCATTGCATTTTATCGCCGCTGCTGACTAAAAATATTTGCGAAAGACCCAGTTCAATTTTTGAGTTAAAAGTTAGATGGAGTTGGTTCTTTTTATTTGGCGTAATTTTAGAAACGCTTAATGATGTGTGGGTAACTACGGCATGAGCGTGAGCCTGAGTAAAAGACAATAAACTTACAGTCAGAATAACCAACAGATTGTATTGAATTGATAGTTTGCTAATCATTATCTTATCCTCATAAATTTTTTAGAACTACCCGCTTGTCGATTGTTATTTGTTCTTTTTATTTTTCATGGCATGACTGGCCAGATTTTTACCCAAATCCCAGATTGATCCGGGTATCTGGTGGGTATCGCCAATTGCCTGGTCAAAGGAAGAGATGATCCAATCACGGTCTTTTGGCGACAGGTTCAATGGTGGTAACAATTTGACGACATTCATGCCATGACCGGCAACCTGGGTTAGTATACGATGCTCTTTAAATAATGGGATAGTCACCATTTGACAGAACAATCCTTTGTTTGCGGCTTCCAACATGGCCCAGGCCGCTTTAAGTGACAGACTTTTAGGCGACTGGAATTCAATCGCAATCATCAGGCCTTTACCGCGCGCTTCTTTCAGGAATTCATATTTGGAAGCTGAGGCGTTGATGGTGTTGATGATGTCTTCACCGATTTTGGCGCTGTTTTCCACCAGTTTTTCATCTTCAATGACTTGCAGTGTCGCTAGTCCCGCCGCCATGGCCATGTTGTTTTTAGAGAAGGTTGAGCCGTGAACAACCGCTCTGTCCATACGGTTAAAAACCGTGTCCATGATTTTTTGAGTCATGGCCACGGCGCCGACCGGAATAAAACCACCGGACAATGCTTTCGCCATACAGATCATATCGGGCTGTACCCCCCAGTGGTCAATAGCCCAAAATTTACCGCTACGTCCCAAACCAGTCTGTACTTCATCGGCAACAAACAAGGTGCCGTATTTTTGACATAAACGCTCAACTTCCGGTAAGTAATTATTATCTGGTACATTGACACCTTTACCTTGTATCGGTTCTACGATAAAGGCTGCCACATCTTTTTGACTTAATGCCTCTTCCAATGCCTCCAGGTTGTTAAATGGTACGGAATGACAACCGGGTAACAAAGGGCCAAATCCTTCACGAAAGATCTGTTCGCCGTTTAAAGACAGCGACCCCAGAGTCAAGCCATGAAAACTGTGTTCACAAAAGATAATATTTTCGCGTTTGGTGACATAGCGGGCGAATTTAATGGCCGCTTCTACTGATTCTGTACCGGAATTACAGAAAAACATTTTATCCAGGTTATCCGGTGTAGTTTCAAGTATTTTTTCGGCCAATAAACCGCTGAGCAAAGAAACATCCATTTGCACCAGATTAGGTAATTCCAGTGTCAGTGTTTCCTGTAAGGCGCTGACAACGGTCGGATGATTGCGCCCAATTGCAAAAGCTCCAAATCCGCTTAACAGATCCAGGTATTCATTATTGTTCTCATCATACAAATATTGACCCATAGCACGTTTGTAATTGCGATCATAACCAATGGTTCTTAAGACTCGAACCATCTGGGTATTAAGATGCTGCTCGTGCAAATCAAATTTCTTGTCGAAATGTTGAGAAAAAAGATTGGCGATACTGAAAGACATGAATGACCTCGATGAGTTAATGTGGTTTGCCGTAAAAAGCCGGTAAAACAAATAAAGTGCAAAGCAAGGTGAAAGAAATTCCTATGGCTAATAAGACTCCCATACTAGCGGTGCCGAGATGCGGCGTAAATGCCAGACTGGAAAAACTGCACAGAGTTGTTAAGGAGCTAAAAAAAACGCCGCGTGCCGAACTGCTTTGCAGTATATTTTTGCTGTTGGAAATACCCGATTGCAAACGATGCAGGATATGGATTCCACTGTCCACACCCATACCCATGAGTAAAGGCAGAGCGATAATGTTGGCAAAATTAAACGGGTTATTCAACAGAACATTAGCCGCCCCGGTTAACAGAGCCGCCAGCAGCAACGGTCCTATGACCAGCAAAGTGTTTTTCAGACTTCTGAGAATGAACAGTAGCAGTACAAAAATAGCGACCAGAGCGCCTGTAAACGCTTCAATAAAGGCTTTTACCACGGCAACGCCCGAAGCCTGATCGGCTACAGGTAAGCCAGTAGCGGCAGGATCAACGCTTTGTACTTCGCTGACAAATTGTTGCAGATTTTCCAGTTTATTCTGATCAAATTCAGGGGTAATCAGAATCTTGTAAAATCCATTGGGGCTTAACCAGTGTGATACCAGATAATCCGGTAAGTCATTTAACCCATATGAATGTGCCGTTAAACTGGTTTTCAAACGGTTCATGGTGTAAGGCAATAGCTCTAAGGTATCTTTTTCAAGGTTTTCTGCTGAATTTTGCGGATTATCATTATTGTTTAAAGTGCGTAAGTTGTTAACCAGTGTTATCAGTGTCTGTTTGTTTTTCAGTGTTCCGTCATCGTTGTTCAAAAGTTCGTCGATGTTGCCAATAAAAGTTTTTATTGCTGTTAATGGCAGAGTGTCATTTAATTGTTTGTTAAAATTACTCAGCTGATTACCCAGGATCAGTGAAACTTCATCAATAAGGTACAGTTTGTCTTCCTGATTGTCTGCAATCAGGTTATTTAGGATAATAGTTTCATGAACTGACGGGAGTTGTTGAAACTTATCGGCCAGTTGCTCTGCTTCTTGTAAATTTGATGCTAAGGCAGCTAATGCAAATGGTGAATCTGTTTGCGATTGCAATAATTCTTTTATGGTTGATACCGATTCGCTATTCGGGTCTCTCAGATTGATTGGATTGGAATCAAATGTTAATTGCGTCAGAATAATGACCGAAGCTGCGGCAAAAATAACTGAATAAATTTTGATGCGGGTGGCATGTTGAAAGGGCAGAGTTGATAAAAAGGCCGGCATTAATGCAGAACGGAATGGTTTGACATTTTTGACAGGCATTATTTTTAACAATGCTGGTAATGTCGTCAAGGAAATCACCAGACCTATAAACATGCCGGCGCCAGAAATAATGCCCAGTTCCGAAACTCCGGAATAATCAGTGGGTATAAAAGCCAGAAAGCCCATAGAAGTGGTAACGGCGCATAAAAATATGGAAACACCGATTGTTTTTATAGTATGATCAATGGCGGCATTATTTTCCATGCCTTGAGATCGGCATTCCCGGTAATGAAGACAGAGGTGAATGGCGTAATCTACCCCCAGGCCGATATAGAGTACCGCAAAAGCAATAGAAATCAGATTCAGATGACCGATTGCCAGAGTAGCAAAACCGGCGGTCAGGATCAGTCCCAAAATTAAGGTGATAAAAGTGGCAATAAGCAATTTGACTGAGCGCAGAGCAATATATAAAGTGCTGCAAACCAAAATGAGTGACATGATGCCGGCAATTGCCGCGCCTTTGCTGACACTTTCCAGTTCTTCATGTTCCAGCGCCGGTTCTCCGGTAATGCGAATGCTTACTGTTGGATAATCCGCCATAATTTGATTGATCGTGGCTCTGGCGGCAGTTAGCGCCTGTTCCGCCGGCATGATCTCAGCAAAATTCATTCTAGGCTGAGCTATAACCAAGGTGCGATTACTTTCGGTATTCAGCTTGCCGACTGCCAGTAATGTTTGCCATGACATATATTCGGGATGACCCTGCAATTCGTTTTCGACTGTTTTATTAATGGCCAGCAGTAAAGGTTCCATATCCATTGGAAGTTTGTCATCTTTATGTTTCAGAGCTTTGGTAATAACGCTGAACAGACCTCCAAGGCTGTAATGCTGGGACAGGTAGCCAATAAACGGTTGGGCATCAGTCAGTTTATTGGCCAACTCTTCCAACTCGTCTATATCAAGATACAATAGCGCCTGTTGTCTGAAAAAGTCGTTGTCGGTGGGAATGTAGACGGCATCAAAGGACTCTTGCTGGGCAAGCAGGTTTTGTTTAAGGCGGTTGGCTGCCAGGGAGGTTTCTTCCGGCGTTTGAGCTTCGACAACCAAAATAATAACATTGGCATCCTGTGGAAATTCCTTTTCCAAACGGTTACGGTTTTTTTGGAATGGCAGATCCGGAGATAACATTTCGGCCGTATTGGTGTTTACACCCAAGTTATTGATGGTGTAATACAGGCTGAAGCCGGCACTGATGCAGATCAGAAACAGTAGCGCGACAGGGTAACGCAATACGCGGTTACTCCAGCAGCACAGGAATGATTCAATAATGGATGAAGGGGTGCGAGCCATGCTTATAATTATTTTGGATAACGGTATTCGGTTGCCGTTATTTTATCAAGGGACTTGGAAACAGATTTCAAGGTTTTTTTTGCTGCACTGAAATGTAGACCCAGTCTGATTAAATTGGGAATTTCATGTGGATGAAACAGAATATGCTGTAATAGTTTCGTTAACGCTATCTCCCCATCGGAATTTAAGGCGCAACTGACCGCTTCAGGCAAATTCATCGTTACAGGGTCGGCAATGGTACGGATAACCAGACAACGTATATTTGCCTGGTTTGCAGTTTCAGCAATGGCGCAACTTTCCATATCCAGAGCCACAGCACCGGTCTTGGCATGGATAATTTGTTTGTCTTTACTTTTTGAAACAATACGACGACTTTCTGTCAATTTACCATTTTTTACTTGAATTTCAGCAGACAGATTATGACGAACCTGAGCGATCCAGCCCGGATCGCCGTTCAATATTCGCCGATCCTCTGTCAATAAACTTTCAGGTAATAATAGGTCTCCAGGTTTGAATTCAGGAGAAAGCGCAGCAGCACAGCCCCAGCTGATCAATTGTCCAGCGCCTTCAGCGATCAATAATGTGGATGCCTGACGTGCGTTAACAGGGCCTGCTCCAGCATAAGCGACCAGGATTTTATCCGTCAGTCTATAATAATCTCCTTTGCCGATTTTGCCGGATGTCAGGGTGCTGAGTTCTTCGGGTAAGGCAACAACAATTCCGGTAATCACTGTTTATTCAGCTCGTTACGGTATCTGGCCAATGCCCACAACGGGAAAAACTTGTCGTAGCCGTGATATTTTAAATAAAACACTTTAGGGAAACCGGGAGCAGTAAAGCATTTGTCATCCCAGACACCGTCAGCTTGTTGGTTTTTCAGGATAAACTCAATACCGGCCTTTACTTCCGAACTGTTGACTTCACCGGCGGCAATGAGAGCCAGTACAGCCCAGGCAGTCTGGAATGCAGTGCTGAAATGGTACTGACCACGATAATTGTGTTCATCATGATAGCTTTTATTGTCTTCGCCCCAGCCTCCATCTTCACGTTGAACGCTTTTTAGCCAGGCCGCCGCTTTGGTATACATTGGATCGGTTTTGGGAACATCTGTTTGTTCCAGCCCAAGTAATACTGACCAAGTACCGTAAATGTAATTGGTGCCCCAGCGACCGAACCAAGAGCCGTCCTCTTCCTGTTCACTACGCAGATATTCAATGGTGCGCTTTAGAGCTGGCAGGTATTCCGAGTGATCCTGAGCGACTCGCGCCATCAGCATAGCGCAACGGGCGCTGACATCCGCTGTAGGTGGATCCAGCAAAGCGCCGTGATCGGCAAAAGGGATCTCATTCAGATAGTAATAAGTGTTATCAACATCAAAAGCGCCATAACCGCCATTCTCAGATTGCATACCGACAACCCAGTGAGTGGCTTGATGAATGGAATCCTGTAAATCAGGCAGGTTGGAGTCGGCCATGGCAAAAGCCACGACGGCTGTATCGTCAACATCAGGGTAATGGGGGTTTTCAAACTGGAAGGCCCAACCTCCGCCAGCCAAATCAGGCCGGTTGATACGCCAGTCTCCGGGCTCGTCCGTTAATTGTTTACTTTTTAACCAGTTATAGGCTTGAGTCAAACTTTCATGATTGTCCTCTGCGCCGACTTCCTGCAATGCTAATGCAGCAAGAGCGGTATCCCAGACAGGAGACAGGCAGGGTTGGCAATAGGCTTCATCTTCATTGATGACCAGTAGTTTGTCGATGGCTTGCCGGGCAATTTTGACGTTAGGATGGTCTTTGGGCAGTCCTAATAACAACATGGCTTCGTAGATGTTGACCATGGCCGGAAAAATACCCCCTAGTCCATCTTCACCGTTTAAACGTTCGGTAGACCAGTCGAGGGCTTTCTGAATGGCGCGTTTTTGCATGCTTTGCGGAATAAATGGATGTGTCAAACGACCGAGTTTATCCAGTCCCAGAAAGAGTTTATTTAACAGTGTGCGTTCCGGGAAATAGTGGGTTTCTTTGTCTGGGTGAACGACAAACAGTTCCAGTATATCCACTTGATGCGGATTTATGGCTTTGGCCTTTAATGTACATAAAATAAACAGCGGCACCATAACGGTACGAGACCAGTAGGAAACTTTGTCCAGGTGGAATGGAAACCACTTTGGAAGTAGCATGATTTCCACCGGGATATAAGGTACGCCACGCCAGGGAAGTTGTTCGAACATAGCCAGCGTTATACGGGTAAAAACATTGGCTTTAGAGGCGCCGCCTTGGCTGAGAATATAGTTACGCAGTTTTTCCATGTGTGGCGCTTGTTGTGAATCGCCAGCCATTTTTAAAGCATAATAGACCTTTATACTGCAACTGAGATCGCCTTCGCCACCGGTAAATAGTGGATAGCTGCCATCTTCAGACTGGCGGCGACGCAGATAAACAGCCATTTTACTTTGCAATTGTTCGTCAATATCATCCAGATAATGCATCATCATGATGTATTCGGCTGGAATCGTGCAGTCTGCTTCCAGTTCAAACAGCCAATAGCCTTTTTTGTCCTGTAGGCTTAAAAGCTTGTTTTGTGCCTGTTCAATAGCTTTTTCAAGATCCTTTTTATTGAATCTTGAATAGGTGACGGAATTTGCTATGTCGGGGCTGTTTGTTTCTACGCTTGCTTCAAACATAATGATTCCTTTATTGTCCGGATTGTACCAATGGAGAATAATGCCAGTCAGAAGTTTTCAAATTTCGACTGGTAAAATTAAAGAGTAGTGATAATAGAAAATTACTGCGTACGGTCAGTTTAGTGGCAAAAATAGTGGCCTTAACACTTTTACGGGTAATTTTCACCTGACTGGATTCATTAAAGTCCAGGTTTTCCTTGATTTTTTTTAGAGTCAATACGGCCATGCCCAAGGCCCACAGGCAAAAGTTGCGGATACCTGTTTCATGGGTGGGTAGTAACTGGGTATAGGTTAAAGCATTCTGTAAATGTCCCTGTGCAATACTGATTAAATGTTCCAGTCCCCGACGAAAATTTTCATCATCAGTTTCAGGGGTTAATGTCGCCAGGTCGAACCCGGTTTCGGTAAAAATATCCTGTGGCAGCCAACAAACACCGCGTTTGGCATCATCCCATATATCTTTCAGAATATTGGTCATTTGTAAGCCCTGACCGAATGATACGGAAAGGTTCAGCAGTTCATCACGGTGCTGGTTTATTTCTGGTGAATAATGACAGAAAAGTTTTGCCAGCATTTCGCCCACACAACCGGCCACGTAGTAACAATAATGATCCATATCTGCCATGGTTTTTAATCCGGCGTGCAGATCCATTGCCTGGAATATCGGCATTCCATCTGCCATGGTTTCAACGCATTTGGCCAGAGCTTCAATTTGTTCGGAAGCAAATGAATGGGTAATGGCAATGACTCGTGGCGTTAAACGGATCAGGCTGTGTTCAGCCGGTATGGTTTGTTTTGATAATAACGGCGCCAGTTCCTGAGAAAATTGTTCGGAACCTTTTCCGGTTTTTGTAATCTCGATAAATTGTTTGCAAAAACACTTTTTTTGTTCAACCGACAAGGAGACTTCGTCCTCAATAGTGTCAACAATTCGGCATAGTAAGTAAGCATTGGCAACGGCTGAATACAAACCTTCCGGTAATTGTGGAATAGTCAAGGCAAAAGTTCTGGATACGCCTTCCAGCAAAATATCCTGCAACTGGTCATCCGGTAATTGCAGGAGCGTTTCCGGTTTTTCGATGGAAATTTGAGGTCCGTTCATGTGAATTTAAGTTCTTATAGCAATAATATAGTTAATAATAATGATAGTCTGTTTGTTGGGGTTTTGCAAAGTAATGTTGTTTTATGACAAAAACATAGACTGTTGGTTGGTTGACAGAATGGATGTAGTAACAGAATTAACTTAGTTCTTGCTTAAAGTCAGGTCGTTAGGGAGATGCAAAGAATATGGCTATTGTTGTGTTTTTGACTATTTTTGATGTTAAAAAGGAAATTTGAGGTCATTATGTTGTTGTTTTTTCCTTTTTTACTGGAGTCAACCCAAAAAAAGTAGTATTCTTTGGCTAAATTAATTTATTAAATTCCTTGTCTGACGGTTTATAGTTATTATAAATTATGATGTTATGGATTTTTTTAAATAATTTTTGCGGACGGGGTTTTTGTGGTTTTTATACAACATCTGGTTCTGTGACTTTATTAGTGGTTTTTGGAGAATAAGCTTGTGAGTGTTCCTTTACGACAGCAGTTGGCGGTAGGTAGTTATTTAATCAAGCAAAAATTAACAGGGGTCAAGAAATACCCTTTAGTGTTAATGTTAGAACCTTTGTTTCGATGTAATCTGGCTTGCGCGGGTTGTGGAAAAATTGATTATCCGAAAGAAATTCTGGATAAACGGCTATCTGTGCAGGAATGTCTGGATGCGGTGGATGAATGTGGCGCCCCCATGGTTTCCATTCCCGGAGGAGAGCCTTTAATACATAAAGAAATGCCGCAAATTGTCGAAGGTATTGTGGCCAGAAAGAAATTTGTCTATCTATGCACCAATGCCTTGCTGTTAAAAAAGAAAATCAATGATTATAAACCGTCGCCTTATCTGACTTTTTCTGTCCATCTTGATGGTAATAAAGAACGGCATGATACTTCTGTTTGTCAGGAAGGGGTTTTTGATATAGCGGTTGAGGCCATCAAAATTGCTCTGGAGAAGGGTTTTAGAGTGACGATCAATTGTACGTTGTTCCAAGGTGAATCTTCAGAAGAAGTCGCTGAATTTCTGGATTATGCTTCGGATCTGGGTGTAGAAGGAATTACCATCGCACCTGGTTTCAGTTATGAACATGCGCCGCAACAGGATGTGTTTATCAAGGGTAAGGATGTTAAGGAATTGTTTCGCGGTATTTTTAAAATCGGTAAAAATCGTCAATGGAAGTTAAACCATTCATCGCTTTATCTGGATTATCTGGCGGGTAACCAAAGCTACGATTGTACACCGTGGGGTAATCCTACCCGTAATGTATTTGGTTGGCAGAAACCTTGTTATTTACTGGCTGATGAAGGTAATGCGGACAGTTTTCAGGAATTGTTGGATGACACTCCCTGGGAAAAATACGGTACTGTAAACAATCCAAAATGTGCAAACTGCATGGCGCATTGCGGTTATGAAGCCACAGCAGTTGAGGACACTTTGGCTCATCCGCTGAAAGCGTTATGGGCGACTATCCGGGGGCCAAAGACTACAGGTGATATGGCGCCCGAAAAAGCACCGGAATATGGAAAAGATACTGCCGGTACGATTAAAGGCATTCCTGTAAAAATAGAATCCTGATTGTTTCGATGATTTTTTATCTGTCGATAATGATATTTCTATGTTGGGGGGCAGCTTTACTACTGCCCTGGCATCCCTGGCAGACAAGAGAGGTATTGGAAGCGGCCGAAGAAGACAAGGCTTGTAATCTGAGTAATGTGACGGTTATTATTCCTGCCCGTAATGAAGCTGAAGTAATTGCGGGTACTTTGGCGGCAATAAAAGATCAAGGACAGGGATTAAAAGTTATCGTGGTGGATGATGACTCCAGTGACGCTACGGTACAGATTGCCAAGGCTTCAGGTTTACCCGATTTGACAGTGATTGAGTCAAAAACTCTGCCTTCAGGATGGAGTGGTAAGTTATGGGCTCAGGAACAAGGTTTGCAGTTGGTTAATACGGATTTTACATTGTTACTGGATGCGGATATAGAATTGAAACCCGGCATGATTAAAGGTTTGCAGCAGAAGTGCCAAAGTGATAACTTGCATTTTGTTTCGCTAATGGCGGTTTTGCGATTTGATTCATTCTGGGAAAAGTTATTAATGCCGGCCTTTGTCTATTTTTTTAGAATGATTTATCCGTTTGCTTTGGCTAATAAAAAGTCCTCTACAATGGCGGCGGCAGCTGGAGGGTGTATTTTTCTGGAAACATCAGTATTAACAAAAACAGGAGGAATGGCGGTAATTAAAGATGCAATTATTGATGATTGCAGTCTGGCAAAAACCATTAAAAACTCAGGGTATAATATTTGGGTTGGCTTGACTCATGGTGTTGTAAGTCAACGGCCTTATGTGACTTTAGCTGAAATTTGGCAAATGGTTGTCAGAACGGCTTTTACACAATTACATTATTCAGTTGTTTTGTTGCTGCTTTGTAGTGCAACTATGCTATTGATGTATTGGTGGCCGTTACTGGCGGTGTTTACATATTCAGGTATGATATTGATTTTGAATATCTTGTCCCTGCTGATTATGATGGCTTTGTTATTGCCAACTCTTTATTTTTACCGGCTAAATCCACTGTGGGCTTTACCGATTCCGGTTATAGCTGCATTGTATTTAATGATGACATGGACTTCGGCATTTCGTTATTGGCGCGGTGAGAAGGCGCGTTGGAAAGGGCGGAGCTATCAGAAGAGTTCAGGAACTTTGAATTGATTTTGGGTGGTTTCCACCCATTAAATTATGACAGAAAGTAGAATTAAACTTATCCTGTTAAAGAGGTTTTAATGCTTAAGAAGTTAAAGAAAATTCAGTTGATATTTGCCGGTACTTTGTTTTTTCTGCTGATGACGGGTATTTCGCTTGCTGAGACTGAAATAAAAAAAGAGATTACAGCCAGGCAGGTTGTTGAAGATTTTCAGGCTGTATTATTGGACGTTATGAGGCAAGGACAGAAATTAGGTTTTTCCGGGCGTTATGATAAACTGGATACGGCGATCAGAAACAGCCACGAGTTAACTAAAATAGCTCGTATTGTAGTTGGCAGGGAATGGAAGAAACTAACTAAAGATCAGCAGCTTAAGTTGGTCAATGTGTTTGCCAGGTTAAGTATTTCTGCTTATGCACATAATTTTAAAGAATATTCAGGCGAATCATTCCGTTTTGTTTCAGAGGAAGAGACTGCACGGGGCGGGATTATTATTCATAGTTTATTGGTCATTCCTGATGATAAAGATGTCAAATTTGATTATATGCTGAAAAAAAAGGAAGGCAGTTGGAAAATTATTAATATAATCGCAAATGGCGTTAGTGATTTGGCATTAAAAC
>CAYNIU010000066.1:0-12446 GCA_964397365.1 uncultured Methylomarinum sp.
CAACCGGCCATCTTAATTGTCGTCAACAGGACAAGATAATTGACGTGAGACACCTTGGGGAGCATTCCGCCACCGATGCGAATGGAGTACCAGCAGTTCTCGCCAAGAAAGACCTTCCTGAATCCGTCCTCCTGCGCTGGGACCACGACTGTGTCTCGCTCGTCAGACCGCCCGGTAGCACTCGGCAGCGTCGGGGACCCCGAACCAGGCGTTGCAATCGGACTAGGCTTTTCGAAGACGCGAACCCCGAGAAGCGGGAGAATCCGGAGCATCTCGCGCAAGAAGCCCATCGTGTCGGCGCGCTCAGACTCCGACAGGCCAGGTTCTCGTGGATGGTTCGCGTTATCGAGATGGCAACGTTCAGCTTTTTGCGCTCGCTGAAGCAGCGCGTGTTCTAGCCACGTGATGTGCGCACGATTCAGGGCGTTCGCGTTAGAGACAAAAGCGTAGGCCCAGTCCCAGAAGTCCTTGTTCGTGTAATGGGTCTCGATCCGCGTGCGGATCTCGTCGCCTTGACCAACGTAAATCGTCGGAAGCTCGTCGGCGGTACCTTCGGCCGAACCGGTGAGAATGTAGACGCCCGACCTCTTGAACTCGGAGCGTTCACGCACCTTTGGCCATGCCGAACGCGGAAGAGCGATTCCTACACCAGTCCAGTTCAAGAGATCGACGATCTTGAGGCCCTCGGGGTCTCCGTCGGGAACGAACACTCGGATTGTGTACGGCTCAGCCATCGCACTCTCCTCGTCGGTGCTGTCGGAGACCCATCATGTCAGCATGCTGCAAATCCGCCCAACCTTTAAGTTAACCGGCGACCGTATGAACTGCGCTTCATACAGGACTTTCCTATGCAAACAGGGGCTTTGGTAAGCCTTTGACCTTTTGTCGTCCGGTTGAACGCCGTGTTATCCGAGTTGGATATTAGCCGGGTTTTTGGAATTTGTCATGGTGTTATTGATAAATGAGCGACCAGGCCGATCTTTAGGAAGGCTGGTCGCTCATTTATCAATATCCCCCTACTTATACAAGCCTACCTCATTATCAGGCTTGATAACTTGGCTGTGAACATAGCTCCAGATGGCCATAAAACAGGCTATGCTGGATCATCAGAAACCTAAAGCCATACCTGCAACCCCAAAACATGTCAGCTCCACCGTTTAAACATGTTTAACACCTGTCATCAGATTTCTTTGTCAAGAATTTTCGTAGCTTAAGTGCCGCGGGTTTATCCCGCGGTGTAAAGCTTTCTAAAATTCTTGATAAAGAAATGACAGGTGTTAATGTTTAAATAAACGGTGGAGGTGAAGTTTTTTATTTTTATTGTTCAGTTTGCACGTTTTAAATTCTTGTGGGAATTTGTGATTGTTTTTTGAAATTTATTTTTTGGCCTTTGGTTTTCTGATTTTTTATTTTTTTTTTGAAATTTGTTTTTCAACGGTGTAATGGGAAGTGCCCGTACTAGTAACACGGGCACTTTGTCTCATAGGTGAGACTTTTCTTTGTTTTACGCACCGCTTTAGCCGTTAGAGTTTTTTCTTGTAAATTTTACTTACAGCACAAACTTAAAGTAAATTATTAAGATTGTAAGTTAACAAAAAGGTCTGATTTGATGATCCAAGTCAGACCTTTAAGATTAGTTGTTGTGAAAAAATTCGTCGATTAGATACCATTCGATGATCGAGCCAATGAACCGGTTTATTTTCAGGTCGGTAACTTCCTTGTTACCGGTGATATTCCTTATCATTTCCTGCAATTCGTCCCAGTCGCATTGTCTTACTTCAATGGTTACTTTGATGTATTTCATTTCATTTTTCGGTGAAACTTCTTATGTCTTTTTCCACCAGTAGATTAATGACTGTTTTTGCATTGGGTTTTCTTATGCCTTTTATGTTTTTCCATGATTTCAGTTCTTTTTTGAATTTTTTCCAGTCTTTACGTTGGATGCTGACTTTGATTGTTTTCATTTTTCTTACCTTTTTTTTGGTTAATGAGTAGCCAGCCCATCGAATGGAAAGGTTCTGTCAATAAAAATCGATTCATCCGCCGTCTGCGCAAGACATCAAATAATAATCATCTATTTTTATTTACAGGTTCTTGGAGTTCGATACAATCGGCTATTCATTAATAAAAAAAATCGCTTCGGTCTGTTTGCGTTATCAATCAAATAAAGCATACGAAGTATTCCGTTACGAAGGTTTCTAAAATAAAAAATAAAAACCGGACTATTCAAGTGTTGGGTTCTAGTAACACCCAACATAACTCCCGATATTGGGAAAAAACAGCGCAAAACAGCACAAACCACGCTCCACAAAAAACTGGCCAAAAAAACTGGCCGTTGTATTACGTTTAATTTTCATTGAAGTTTGAGCGTAGTTGGTAGGGGATTCGCCATTAGCCCGAAGGTTAAGAAAGCGTACAAGCCCTTAGTATTGAAGGGATGTTACTGTGAATTTTGTTTTCGGCATTTTCGATCAGTCAGATATTGACCTTTTTTAAGCAAACTGACCCCTTCAATACTTAGGGATTGTAGCCTTTCTGTCGAGGCTCTCCGACGAAGCCCGCGAATCCCCTACTTAAAATTTTTACCAGATATAAAAAAACCACTACCCACAAAGGCACTTGCTCGCTGTGCCTGTGGGGGTGGTGGTTCGGTCGAACAGATAACTAGTTATTAACTCGACCTATATATCTTACACTCTAGCAACTGTTCTCTGTCAAGTAATAATGCTCAAAGCTTATAACCCTGATCTGGATAACATGTATTTACTACAAGATAAACGGATATGGATAACATTAACTAAATATTGGAATGACCGCTCATGGCCGTTTTGAGCCAGTCGATATTTGATAATTCTTGGCTCTATGCCATGTTGTCAGTAAAAATAAAAACTAATTTACAAATATGTCGGATCAAGTCTGATCTATTACATTTTATATTTTTGAACTCTGTATAGGACAAAAATTGGCTATAAATTGCTAGCTTATTGATTTTAATGGATTATTATATTTTAAGGTATATTTAAATTATCTTTAATAATCAATTAGTTAAAAATTATCCGATTTTTTGTCCTGTACAGAGATTTTTGAATACTCGGATGTTTAGCATCTTTTTAACAAAAGTTGCCGTTAATTTTGGCTATGTCGCCGTTAAATGTGGAAAAATACAGCCCAAATTATTAAACCCTTTGAATCATAACTTGAAGTAATATTTTTACCCTGCTTCTAAGTCTTTTAAACAAGTGATGTTTTCTAGATTCCACATTTAACAGTGACACAGCCTTAATTACTAAACGGTATTCTTATTGAGGATGCAACATAAGGATTTGTCTGCAAGATATTAAAATATCTAGATATGCATGAAGAAGTAGAACTAGATAAACATAGGCACATGAACCTATTTGGTAGCTAACTTTAACTATCTGTCCATGCCTGTCTCTAATATGTTAACGTTAGAGCCTGTTAAAGCTTCTTCAAGCCATTGATCAGCAGGAATGGTTAATTCAATTCTTTTACGTTACTCAAGCAAAACAACTTTCCATGTTGAAATTGCAGAAACAGCAATTTCATCTTCACTAGATTCAATCATATCTATTATTGGCTGCGGGTAAAAGATTATCCTCAAGAATCCACCGTATCCAAATATGCGTATCTAACAGTATCACTTCAGTGCACCCCAATCGTATGCTTCAACAACTGGGCTGATAATATCACCTGTTATTTTACCTTTTCCTGCAATTTTTGATGAAGGAACTCTTTTTTGTTTTTTAACATTTTGATTTAACAGCAAAAAAATCGCTTCTACTTGAGCATTGGGAGGTAATTTTGGCAAATTGATAATTTGCCCCTGTTGGTTAGTTTCAAGAATTACTTTTCCAGCATGCATCTTATTTCCTTCAATTTTGTCAGTATCGATACAAAATATCATTAAAACAAATTTTCAAACATTTTGTTGAAAAAAGGAAATTCTAACGATTGACTTTAAGTTTTTGTGTCCATAGAATGATACACATTCTGTTACACGTTTTCTTCAAGAGAGGAATACCAGCAGAACGAGAGCAGGGAAATATTACTTTATATTTCAACTAGATAGATAATACAAATATCTCGTGATCAAGTCACGAGGAGAGTCAAGTCCTCTCCTCGGCACCATTCCGAATATTTCCAGTCTATTTTCACTCGCAACCACCTATACATCAGTGACTTTAAATTTTACAAAGATGTTATCTCATCCGCCATCTCTCCTGACAGAGAGGATAACCTGAAAATCACTGTTAGATCTCTATATGCGATTTGGGTTTACATAGCCTTTTGCTGTTTCCTGAATTATTAATTCGTACATTCGATGTTATTGTCCCCGCATAAAGAATTTATCCAAATCATTATGACTGAGTTCTACCCAGGTAGGTCGACCATGATTGCACTGTCCTATTCTTTCGGTTTTCTCCATATCTCTTAATAAAGCGTTCATTTCATCAATTGTCAACTTTCTACCCGCTCTGACTGAACCATGGCAGGCAATAGTTGCTAAAATAGCATTGGATTTTTCCAATATCCGCTGACTCATGCCATTTTCAATAATATCAGCCAAAATATCGCGTATTAAACTATCCATATCCTCCTTGTCCAATAGTGCCGGTGTTGTACGCAAAATAATTGTTTCCGGACCGGAACGATTAAGTTCAAAACCCAGTGTCGAAAAAAATTCATGTTCCTGTTCAGCCAGATCAGCTTCCGCCATCGTGACCGGAATATTTAGCGGCAACAATAATGGCTGGGAAGGCACTATTCCCTGTTGATATTGCAACTTCAAGCGCTCATAAGTCACCCGCTCGTGCGCCGCATGTGCATCCACTAGGATTATGCCTTTTGCTGTCTGGGATAAAATATAAATATTATGAATATGCGCCAAAGCAAATCCCAGTGGTGGTATTTCATTATTTTCAGATTCAGTTATTTGTGGTCGCTGATCCTGCCTGGGATATAACGAAGCATAGCTCTTTATTTCTTCGGCAACTGACAGAGGCAATGAGGACTGACTTAGTGTACTGGAAACTCTATATGTTTGATTTTGTATGGGTTGTTGTTCTGTATTGAACGCCTGTCCTTGTGATTGTCCCGGTCTTTGTGACGCCAATGACCGATGCAGTGCTGTGAATAAAAAATCATGTACTAAGCGCCCTTCTCGAAAACGAACCTCCAGTTTGGCTGGATGTGCATTAACATCAACCAGTTGTGGATCAAGATTTAAATACAGTACAAAAACCGGGTGTCGCCCCTGGTACAAAACATCCTGGTAGGCCTGTCTCACTGCGTGGGCGACCAGACGATCTTTAATCAGCCTGTTATTGACATAAAAAAACTGCATATCTTGTTGACTGCGAGAAAAGGTCGGCAATCCCACCCAGCCGGATAAGTGCAATCCTGATGATTCAAAGTCGATTTTCAGCGCATTGTCAATGAATGCCGATCCACAAATAGCGGCTGTGCGTTTTTCCTGGGCGGATAAAGATAAAGCCGGTTTGAAATTAATACTTTCTCGTTGGTTGTGGTTTAAGATAAAACCGCAATCGAAATGGCTGAGCGCCATTTTTTTAATTAACAGTTCAATATGTGAAAATTCAGTTTTTTCAGTTTTCAGAAACTTACGTCTGGCCGGCGTATTGTAAAACAGATCTCTGACTTCGACCGTTGTACCCTGGGGATGAGGGTCTGGCTGAGGATCAAAATCTTTCTCTGTGCCGTCGGCGCTGACTTTCCAGGCACATTTACTATCTTGGGTTCTGGAAATCAATGTTAATCGGGCTACAGAACTGATACTGGGTAACGCTTCGCCACGAAACCCCATACTGTTGACATGTTCAAGATCTTTCAGGCTGGCAATTTTACTGGTGGCATGACGGCAAAGAGCCAACGGCAAATCATCTTTGACGATGCCACAACCATCATCTCGAATTTTAATCAATCGCACCCCGCCTTGTTCGATATCAATATTAATATGAACAGCGCCGGCATCAAAACAGTTTTCAATCAGCTCTTTTACCACAGAAGCAGGTCGCTCCACTACTTCACCGGCAGCAATCTGATTGATAAGTTGTGTGGGTAAGGAACGAATCCGCATAAAACAGCCTGACAAAAAATAGGTATTTTACTGGACTGTACTACGGCTTGATAGGTTAAGAAAAAATATTTGTTATATGAGCGTATTTATAAATACTGTCAGTGACAGTATTCTGCAAGCTTGCCCCAGCCTTACCAATGTAGCGTCGTATAGTTACAACTTATTGATTAGAAAGTCGAGGTTAGGATCACGTATGAAATAAACTTACCATTTGCAGGTGCAAATTCATTCGCACAATGCGGATAAATCCACACCTGCAAAACAGTTTGTCTAAATTATTTCGTGCATGTTTCTTACAGATGTTTAGATGAAATACTTACGCTTCCTGTGGTTTTGGAAGAGCAACCTGATTCAGATCCTTCAGAAACTTCGGAATCATTGCCATCAACCGTACCATCACAATTAGAATCATTATCCAAATAACCATCATGGTTTTTATCACCATCACGATAACCGTCCTTGTTAAGATCATCATCCCGATAGCCGTCCTTGTTTTTGTCATTGTCATGATAGCCGTCCCGGTTTTTGTCATCATCGGCAAATCCATCTCTATCAAAGTCGCCTGTCACAGAATCAGGATAGCCGGCTACAATCTGAATCTGACTAAGTCCACCTAATCCGCCTACCCAGTTATTAACATTCAATGGATCATTTGTACCACTTTTTAAAATGACTTGATACAGAGGATACCTACCCTTAGGTATCGAAGAGGAAGGAAGCTTAAAAGCTGGTATCTTACCTGCGCTGACATCCATTTTAAATGGTTCGGTAACCGTATCAAATTGTGGCCCATTACCTTTATCAACTAAGAAGTATAATGTGCCTCCAGCCACTGTAGCGATATAAAGATCACCAGTGACGCCAGCAGGAATAGTTACATTCACATCCAAAATTTCGCTGGTCTGATCAGTGCGAACCACTGTTCTGTTCGTTTCCAAATGGGCTGAAGCTATTGGATTAAAGGCAACCAGCCCCATAGCGACTATTAAAGACTTGATTTTAAATTTTCTCATTATTTTACTCCAGTTAAAAAAGTTCAAAATTGATAAACAGATTTTTTCTGTCGGACAGTTACAGTTATAAGTGAAAACAGCGGTTAAAAAAGCTAACTTCTTCACATTTTTATATGAGAAACCATCTTCATTATACGCTTAAATCCGTTATTTCATAAAACATTAAGCACCTATTGTGCCAAATAAATAACTATTTGTTTTTACTATAATTAATTTATTTTTTGATTAATCTCCTATAAATAAAAACCGAGGACTGCAAAAAACGTATGCACGAAGTGACCGTAATCAACAAATTTTGCGCACCCCTAACGCTCACCATGACTACATACTACTTTGTTTTCAAGCTTGTCTTTTATTTTTAACTTTAATTTAAAAACAATTTTTACTTCATTATTGATAAAACACGGAAGAATATAGCCAATCGCATTTGGTGTAGAGGATACAAAACGAAGCATGGCTTCCTGTGATTTCACAACATAAGGTGGGCTAATACCCTGAAAATATTTAATATTCCAGAAATTATCCATTTCTTCGGGACGTTGATCGAAAAGGCTTTCAGAAAATGCCACCCGCAAATAATGATCACTGCTCAGATTGACTGGAATCCAGCGCTCACCTTGCGGATTAATTATTTGTTCACGCAAAAAAATATTGGCGATCTTTTTTTTATTTAAATGTCTTTCTGAAGTGTTTTTTGCTGTGATAATCAACAGTTCTCCAGCCACAGACGTTGTTGACACATCCAGTATTAACAATATCGACAGAATGAATGTTTGCATCGACATAATCAAAAAAATGTTGAAATGGACATGAAAAAACCACTGGGAGCCACTAAAGAATTATTGCCGCCAAAACGATATTCAGATTTGATAACCAGTGGCGTATACGGCCTCCAGGCAATACCGGCAACACCCAGATTAATAGTACCTGTCTCCAGAATATTGTTTGTCAGATGGGTTCCGCTTAGAAATTCATATCGACCAATAGCAGAAAAATGATACCCAAGAGGCGCCACTGTTTGTACATATAACCCTGTTTCATTGCCCAGCTGTTTTCCTGCCTGGCGATAAATAAATTCTGACTGTATTTCAAAGCCCTTTTTTTTCCATAATAAATCCGCCCCCAATAAGTGATTTCTGTCAGAATAATCAAATATGGTTTGATTCTTGTATGCAAGATAGGAAAAACCGAACTGCAAGTGATCAAGAATTTCATAATTGATTCGTAATCCTAATGCATTTTTGAAAACCACTTTGTTTTTATGTGGATCAAGATCGCGTGAGTCATCAACATAAACCGATACATCCAGATTATGATCATTAATGATAAATTTGCCATTAACCATTAAACCATTGGCGTGCGCTGGAAAAACAAACCCCTCTGTTACCAAGGGGCGTGAGGTTGTCCATACCAATGGCGCCACATGAATAGTATTCCAGATACCAACAGGAGTAAGAAATTTTCCGAAACGCAATTTGAATGTTTCATTAATCAAAAAATCGGCATACAGTCGTTCAACCAGGAAAGTTTTCTCGGAAAATTGAATACCTTGACTGCTGTTTATAGCGTCTTCAAATTCAAGTTCGGAAAAAAAATGTAGTCTTGATGCGGGATTCCAGGTAATGAACAAGCTAAGATCATCAATTGCAGCCGTATCAGGTTTATGATCAAATTTTTTGTAACTGGCATCAGCATAACCGCCAATGGTCAGATTCGCTGCGGGAATATTCAAGCCACGTCCCCATAAGTATGTGGGTTCTTTATTTTGTGCCGCTAAAAGCTGCGCTGAATAACCCAACAACAGGCTGCATTTTAAAAACAAAGCGAATAATTTTTTTAAACATTTAAGCATACAGATATTTCGATGAGAAAAACGATGTCCATTCGTCGGATTTTACTGATTTCCTATTTGCTGATTAGTATAGCTTCCGCCTTGATTATTTCTGTAATGATTTATACTCATTTACAGGATATTTTAAAGACAGAAACTGAAAACAAACTTAAGTCACAGGCCTCCACCATCATGCGGCAAATTGATATGACTTTATTCGAGCGAATGGAGAATATTTCTATCTGGAGCCGGCTGGCAGTTATGCAGGATATTCGTGTTCATGATGTTGATAAACGCATTGCCACGTTTTTAAAAGAAGTTCACCAAGGTTATGAGGGAGGGTACCGAAAAATTTTTGTGGTGGATACAAAGGGACAGCTAATCGCCAGTAATGAGCTTAAACAAAGCGATAATGATGAAATCCTTCGCTCCCCGGTTTTGGATGCTATCACTTTAAAAAAGCATATCTGGCTGCAAAAAGCAGACCTACAACAAAATATTCTGTTCTTTTTTACCCGAATACCCGATCATTTCCAAAATACCGAACTGGGTCGCTTATATGCAGGGTTTGACTGGCGGGAGATTTATAAACTGCTGGAAATACCTTTACCTTTCAGCAGTCCTTCCGCGCCTTCCTACGCTTTGCTTTTGGATGATAATCATCAGATTATTGCGGCATCAAGCAATATCAGAAACCAGGCCGGATGGCGTTTTTTTCCTTTGGGTAAAAACCTGAATATGAAAAATGATATTACTGGAAAATTAACTGCCAATATTGATTTATTGGAGGGTAAAGAAATGCTCATCGGATATGCCCATTCACAAGGGTATCGGGCATTTGGTCACTTTGGCTGGAGTGTGTTGATTATGCAACCCAGTGATCTGGCTTTAGCGTCCACATCACAACTATGGCAGGCACTCTCTTTGTTTTTGTTTTTCACCTTGATTCTGGCTATAACCGCTTCTTTCTGGATGTCTTCACAAATAGCCAAGCCTGTTATCAAACTGGCTGACTTTACCCGTGATTTTATGCAGGGTAAACAGGTAACCCCTCCGGTTATGAAAACCAGTCAGGAAATCACTGAATTAAGCACCCGTTTTGCACAAATGATCAATAATCTGGAAAAATCTCATCAAGACTTGATCAGAGCGGCAAAACTGGCTGTCATTGGTGAAATGGCGGCCAGTATGGCGCATGAAGTCAGAACTCCTTTGGGTATATTGCGTTCTTCTGTGCAAATTCTGCAACGTGAGACGCAACTTAGTGATATAGGGAAAGAAATGACTGAATTCATCGCCAGTGAAACCCAGCGTTTAAACGTATTAATAACCTCTTTACTGGAATGCGCCAAACCTAAAGCACCAGAATTTTTAACGCATGATATTCATCAGATCATGGGGCATGTTTGTGATCTGGTGAACAGCAAAATCAATGAAAAAGAAATTTTTCTGGAAAAAAAATTTTCAGCTTCAAAAACTGAAATTCTCTGTGACCGTGACCAGCTTATTCAGGTTTTTCTAAATTTAATCATCAATGCCACTCAGCATGTATCAACGAATGGGCGAATAAGCATCCTAACCTCATCCAGGGAGACTACAATAGACATTCAAATTTGCGACAATGGGTCCGGTATTGCCGATCCGGATAAAGATAGAATATTCGATCCCTTTTTTACTCGCCGTGAAAGCGGAATTGGACTGGGATTGACTGTCGTACAACAAATTATAATGGCCCACCAGGGAAAGATATTTGTTACCGACAATCCGGCAGGCGGGACTTGTTTTCATATACTCCTACCACTGAAAATGGAATCTTTTTAACATGTCAGAATACAAGATATTAGTTGTCGATGACGAAGCCAAAATGCGTCGTTTGTTGGAAATACTTCTCAAACAAATGGGACATGAGGTTTATCAGGCTGACAATGGTATTAAAGCGCTTGATATTTTAAATGAACAAAGTGTGGACTTGATCATTACCGATCTGAAAATGCCAAAATTGGACGGGTTGGGTTTAATCAGACAATTACACGAACAAAACAGCGAAATCCCCGTCATTGTCATTACTGCTTACGGTACGGTGGAAACAGCTGTTGAAGCCATGAAATACGGTGCATGTGATTATATTGTCCGGCCCTTTGAACTGGAAACTGTTGAAGCGGCAGTCACCAGAACCTTGCGCCTGACAACTGTGCAACGGGAAAATCAATATCTGCGTCAGGAAGTGGAAAAAGGCTGGGGAAACTTTATTGGTATGAGTCCGGCCATTCAGCAGGTTTATACCCTGATTCAACAAGTCGCGCCCACTAAAACCGGCGTATTTATTCAGGGTGAAACCGGAACGGGCAAAGAATTGGTAGCCCGGGAAATCCACAGGGCTTCACCCCGGGCGGAATCATTATTTGTAGCTCTAAATTGTGCCGCTATTCCTGCCGATATTATGGAAAGTGAATTATTTGGCTATAGTAAAGGTGCCTTTACCGGCGCAAATAAGGAGCATATAGGAAAATTTGAATTAGCCAATAATGGCACACTGTTTCTGGATGAAATCACCGAAATGGATATCAACCTGCAAGCTAAATTGCTCAGAGTATTGCAGGAACGTACTTTGGAAAAACTGGGGAGTAACCGCACAATCACTGTTGACATCAGAATCATCGCCGCCTCCAATAAAGACCCCCGAGGTGCTGTACAGGAACAAAAATTACGGGAAGACCTGTTTTATCGGCTGAATGTTTTTTCAATTGAATTACCGCCATTGCGTGAACGACAAAGAGATATCATTACCTTAGCCCAGCATTTTATTGAAAAACACGCTTCAGATATTGGTTATCCTATTCCGGCGCCACTTCTGAGTGAACCGGCAATTGAATATCTCATGGCGTATTCCTGGCCGGGAAATGTCAGAGAAATGGAGAATATTATGGAAAGAGCTGTTGTTTTAAGCATGGGGAAAACAATTGATGTCAATCACTTGCCCGCTGAGATTGTCAGTTCTGCTGGAAAAACACCGCTACTTTCTCCTGATGAGCAATCGTTTGACAGTCTAGCGTTACAAGAGCAGGTCGAAGCTCTGGAGAAAAAGCTGATTAAACAAGCCTTACTCAAAACAGCTGATAACAAAGTCAAAGCGGCGCAATTATTACAAATCAGCGAACGTTCATTATGGTATAAGGTAAAAAAATATTTTTGACTGTCCACTTAAATACATTTAATCACCCCCGTCCTTTACGCATCATCATACCTTTGGATGGATTGTAGCCAATAATCGCCACTGCCATAAAAATAACAAAAGCTGAAGCGGTATAAATCAATGCTTGTTGATTAAGCTGGCCATACAAGGCAAAACGAATCAGCTCTAGCGCCTGAGAAAACGGGTTATATCGCGCCAGGTTATACAACAATGCGCTGGATTCCTTTATTTTCCATAAAGGATACAAGGCTGTGGACATAAAAAACATCGGAAAAATGACAAAGTTCATCA
>CAYNIU010000067.1:0-12419 GCA_964397365.1 uncultured Methylomarinum sp.
AGGTCGAAATAACGTTAATTGATCAGGATTGATGAATGAAAAGATATAACCAGGGCTTTGGAAAGTTTGGGCCAATGGAGCAGTGCAAGGAGGGGGAGTGGATTAGGTATGAATATTACGAAAAGTTACATAAAAAATACTCAAATGCTCTGAATAAAATAGAGATATTGCATAAAGTAAATAATGCTTTGCATGAAGATGCAATTGATACTGTTGGCGGTATAAATGAAATGGTAAAAGAAGAAGCTGATTTTTATCGGTTTATTGCGGCTGTATCTTTAGCCGGTAATGCGGGGTTTATTATTTCAGAAATTATCATTAAGTTTTTCTTATGAAGTTTTTACAAAAAATAACAGTAGATAAAAAACTATGTAGGGTATCGATTACTAAAAACGTAAATAAGGCTACGTTAAACTATAAAAAATGGACAGCCATAGAAACGCCGCCAACTAATGTATATTTTTTAGGCTATCGGACTCTACGAAACGGATACATTGATTACTACGGTGACGAAGGTGGAGTAGTGTTTAAAGGCGACGGAACTGTTAAGGCTGCTCTTGTTATTAACAACAGAACAGAAAATCCTTTCTATGTTCCGGTAGAAACAATGAAGCCTACGGAGTAAAAGTAAATGAAAACCAAAACAAAAACACTTGATTGTAGTTATATTTAGGAATAAAAATGAAAAAGTTTAATTTAGAAGAAGCGTTAGCAGGTAAACCTGTTATAACAAGAAGTGGTAGAAAAATTGATGAGTTAGCGCTTTTGAAGACTGCGTTACAACCGATAATTATGGTTATAGATGGGGAGTCATATTCTGTCAATAAGGATGGGCGCGTGTACAATGATCCATACACTGAGTCATCATTAGATTTATTCATGGCAGAAGAAGAATTTTATGGTTTCAAAGAAGGTGAAGATGTTTATATTTTAGAAGAGAATTGGCATATAGGTCGCTATCTATTTAATAATACTCATAGTGAATACATAAAAAGCCGTATTTTGCAGGGAAACGTATTTAAAACAAGAGAAGAAGCCGAAAAAGAAGCGGAATATAGGGCCGCGAAATTTAGGCTAAACGCAAAGATGAGGGAGCTTGAAGGGGATTGGAAAGCCGATTGGTACGATTACGCACAAAATAAATATTGGTTTTGTTATAGTAGTAGTAATTATATAGAAAAAGGTGCTTTTGCAATAGTCAAAGTGCTAGAAGATTGGCGTTACTCAAACAAAGAAACTATTAAATGGGTAATAGAAAACATGGCTGAAGATATTAAAACAGTTCTTAGGGTAGAGTAATGTACAAATGTAAATTGCACGGGAAACAAGAAACAAATTGGTGTGATAAATGTGATGAATTTTTACAATGCGACTGCTCAGATATAACAACAAGTAGAGTCAAAGATGTACATTATGGCGAGCATGATTACACCGTTACTATTTATATAGAACATTGCGAAACATGCGGCGAAATTCAATCTGTTAGTTTTTAATATTTTATGAGTAGAATAATGAACAAAGAAGATGCAGGTAAACATTACAGATTTTCATACAAAGGAATAAACCTTGACCCTTTTAGGATAGCAAAAATATATGAAATGAAGTCATTTGCCATGATGACAATCCTTAAAAAGTGTTTATGCGCAGGCAATAGAGGCCACAAGGATTATGAGCAAGATATAAGAGACATCATCAACGCCGCACAACGCGAACTCGAAATCATCAAAGAAGACATCAACTCATGACCAATACATACTTCCTGATATTCCTGTTATGGTTTGATAAAAACAAATGAGGACAACATGATACCCGTAAGTTTAGTTGAGCAAGTCAAACAACAAGAAGGACTACGATTAAAACCCTACCGCTGCCCGGCCGGGAAACTGACAATAGGTTATGGCCGCAACCTGGAGGACAACGGCATCACCGAAAAAGAGGCCGAGGAGTTACTCATCAATGATTTACTTCGCGCTGAAGATGAATTATTCAAAAGCCACCCCTGGGTGGAGTCACTGCCTGCCAAAGTTCAGGACGCCATGATCAATATGGTCTTCAATCTTGGCATCAGCCGGTTTAACCGCTTTAGGAAAATGCTGGCCGCATTGAAAAATCACGATTTTGATACGGCTGCAAAAGAGGCATTAAACAGCAAATGGGCGACCCAGGTTGGCAAACGGGCGCATGAAATTGCCAATCAAATCAGACAGGGCTAAACGATGCCATACCCGGATTCAGTACAGCGCATCATTGAGTTGGTGGGTTACATCCTGATGGGTCCTTCCAAAAGCCACACCATTGCGGGTAATGGAAAGCGCGGTATTTGGCTGATTGTGAGCGGGTTGCTAGGGGGGTAATGGCAAGTGACTGAATTTAAAACTGTTTTTGATGTTTCAGAGTCATGTACCCAACATGATTTTGCATTACTTGTGGGAGTGAGTGATAAAACAGTCAGTCTGTTGGTAAAGCGTGGTGTGATACAGTCTGGTGACAGTGTCAGGAATTGGCTCAGGGCGTATTGTTCGCATCTGAGGGAGCAAGCGGCAGGTCGGGCAACATTGGGTGAACTTGATCTGGCGACTGAGCGCGCGGCTCTTGCAAAAGCCCAGCGGGAACGTGTTGAAATGCAGAACGAGATTACACGACGCGAGTATGCGCCCATTGATGAGCTTGAGCAGGGATTGACTGATGTGCTGGCTATGGTTGGTTCCAGGCTGGATTCGGTTGTTGGTCGGTTAAAGAAACGGTCGGATGCATTGACAGCTGATGAACTTGATGTGGTTGCCGGGGTACTGGCAGAAGTCAGGAACGAGATTGCCGATACCAGGATTGACTGGTTTGGTGAAACACAGGAGAGTGATGACTGACCGTCGAATCTGGGCTGAGTCTGCGAACAGGGCTGTTGAAAGAAGTCTCGGCGTTCTCAGGGTGCAGCCGCCAATGAGGTTGTCAGAGTGGGCAGAGAAACATTTTTACATGTCTGCCGAAAGTTCATACACGGAAGGCGCATGGCGTTCTTATCCCTATCAGATTGCTATTCTGGATGCGTTTGGCAATGACGATATTGAGGAGGTCGCGGTAAAAAAATCAGCGAGAACCGGATACACAAAAATGCTGCTGGCTGCCTCGGCGTATTTTACGGTTTTCAAACGCCGCAATCAGGTCATCTGGCAGCCGACAGATTCTGATGCCCAGGAATTTGTAGAGACAGAATACAATGGCATGCTGCGCGATATTCCGGCGATAAGAAGTATTTTTCCGGCGTTTGAGAAAAAAAGCGCACACAACAAGAATGACTTCAAGAAATTCATTGGCTGTCTGACATACATCAAGGGTGGAACATCGGCAAAAAACTATCGGCGTATTTCGCCGGACGTTGCCATTATGGATGAAGTGAGCGCCTTTGATAACGACATCGATGGCGAAGGAAGCTGTCGCAAACTGGCCAGGAAACGTCTTGAAGGGGCGACCTTTCCAAAGTTTATCGTCGGCTCAACACCCAAGCTCAAATATACCTGTGAAATCACCAAGGCAGTGGAAGAGGCCGATGCTGTCTATCACTATCATGTTCCCTGCCCACACTGCGGACAGCAACAAGTGCTGGCGTTTGGAACGCGCGAATCAGCACACGGCCTCAAATGGATAAACCATGACCCTGATACTGCCGCCTATGCCTGCAGGCACTGCCACGCACTGTTTACCCAGGCTGACTATCTGAAAGTCTGGCACAAGGGGCGCTGGGAAGATCATGCCGGCAACTGGTATGACCATGATGAAGGTGTTTTCAAAGACCGTTCCGGCAACAAAATCAGGCCGCCAAAAAAAATTGCGTTCGACAAAATGTGGGCCATATACAGCCCACAGACAGAATGGAAGGTCATTGTCAGGGAATTTCTGGATGCCACCAAAAAAGCCCGGCATGGCGAAAAATCAGACCTTAAAACCTTCATCAACACCACCCTGGGTGAAGAATACGAAGAAGAAGTCGAAAAGACAGACGCTGGCGAACTCAGGAAACGCGCCGAAGACTTCCCCCTGCAAACTGTCCCGATGGGCGGCCTGATACTGATGGCGGGCATAGACATCCAGAAAGACCGCTTTGAACTGGTCGTCTGGGCATTTGGCAAAGACGAGGAAATGTGGACTGTGGACTATCAGGTGATTACCGCCAACCCGACCATTCAGGCCGACTATGACAAACTTGACCAGTATCTGCTCAGACCCTACAAACACGCCGCAGGCACAGTGCTCCATATTGAAAGCGTGGCGATTGATACCGGCAACTGGACGCACCAGGCGTATCAATACGTTCGGTCACGGCGACTCATCCAGAACTGGATCGGACTGCAGGGCCGACAAACCCCGCCAAAATTATATGCGACCAAAGGCGTTGGCACCCCCGGAAAACCGATATCCAGCAAACCAAGCATGGTTGACGTCAATGCATTCGACCGGGTGATCAAGCGTGGGCTGAGGCTCTACAGCATCGGGACAGAAAACGCCAAGACCCTGTTTCACAACCGTCTGCAACTGACACAACCCGGGCCACAATACGTCCATCTGTCAAAACACCTGCCGGAACAGTTCTTCCAGCACATCACCAACGAAGTCAGGGTGCTCAAGCACACCCGCAAAGGTGAAGTATACAGCTGGGAGCCGCGTCGTTCAGGGGCGCGTAATGAATGCCTTGACTGTACGGTCATGACCCTGTTTTGTGCGGACAAGGCCGGGTTGCATAACAAAACAAAAAGCTATTGGGACCATCTTGAATCCATCGTCCAGCCATTCCAGCAGGATTTGTTCGCGCTGCCACAGATGGCTGCAGGCGATGAGTTGATCAACACGGTTTCAGCATCACCAGAAACCGCCAGAAACGGAGTTTTTATTCCAGACTGATGAATAATGATGTCACACTGATACAGCAGCAAATTATCAACGCCAGCATCCAGATGGGCCTGAGTGATGCCATTGCAGCAGACCTGTCGCAGCTGGTTATTGGCCAGATTCAGCAACAATGCCAGGGTGATGTATTGTACATTCCGAAATCCGGGAAAAATGAACGTAACCGGCGTATTATCCGCATGTTTAACGGCACAAACCATGCCGACGTGTGTGCCGCGTTCAATATCAGCCGCCGGACGTTGTACCGGGTACTGGGTGGGTGACGTTGGGTGTCACTGATAAATATATTGATCTTGACAAAACCAATAAGGCTAAATAACACATGAAAAAATATCTACTCATAACACTGCTGGCTTGCTCGCAAGTCATCTATGCTGGCAAGAAGAAAGAACATGACTATCAAGTTCCGTGGTGCGACATGCAACAGGGTAAAACAGAAGTCGTTTTATCAGACCGAACACGGGTTGATTGTCTGACGGAACACTATGCCATTGAATTTGATTTCGGCAGGAAATGGTCAGAGGCGATCGGACAAAGCCTCGGTTATGCCATAGAAACAATGAAAACCCCGGGTATTGTGCTTATCCTTGAGCGCAAAAAAGACTACAAATACTGGATCAAGCTCAATACCGTGATTGATTATTACCAATTGCCCATCAAAACATGGGTCATAAAGAATTACTAGGCGTTTGACAATCCCTACTGCGCCGCGCTATGCTTAACCCGCACTGGCAAAATCCAGTGCCGGGTTTGGCATCCTGGAAATCAACGGCGCAAGCCGCTCTTTGCGGTTTTTTTATGCGTAAAATCTCAGTTCACATTATGTCGGACTGGGTGAGCACTCTTCGGAGTGGCTGGTTCCGTTGGGCCAGTATGCCAACTCATTCAGTCCGACGCCATGCTTGGCATCATGTCGTCGGGTTTAGATAATCTAACCAACGGAGTCACGTCATGACATCATTAGCACTAACATTCCACGACACACAATTTGATATTATCGACCACAACAACCAGCCTTGGTTAAAGTCTGGTCAAATTGCAGAAGCATTAGGTTATACGGATAAGAGCAGCATAAACCGTATTTTTTCGCGAAATAGAGATGAGTTCACAGACAGCATGACAGCCTCGGTCAAATTGACCGACCCTAATGGAGATTTGCAGGAAACAAGAATATTCAGCCTAAGGGGATGTCATTTGATAGCCATGTTTTCCAGAACAAAAGTGGCTAAAGAATTTCGTAAGTGGGTTTTGGATATACTCGACAAAGAAACAACAGGGCAATTACCAGAACCCCAAACCATCACCAAAGCCCAGCAAGGCATCCTGTACAACCGCGTCAAAACCATCGCCAAAGAATCCGGAAAAATACGCGCTGAACTGTGGAGTCGTTTTCAGAATCACTTCCAGCTGGCCAGCTACAAGGATTTACCGGCTGACCGCTTTGATGAGGCCTGCGCCTATCTGGACGAAAAAGAGAAAGAATACAGCAACGGCGTCAAGATGCTGTACATCAGCGAAGCCGAGCTGGAAAAACGGGTCAGCGAAAAAGTCAGGGCGATTGAAGGGGAGCTGCTCTCCAAGCCTGACCTGTCAGACACCGATATCGAACAATGGGTTGAAAAACTCCGAGGCGAAGGTTATCTGGTCGCCAAACCGAATCCACACGATTTACGCAAAATGCTCAGAAGCTATATGCCGCTGCCGGTATTTAAAGAATTTGTCAAAATCATCAAGGCACACATGGAAGCCACCGGCTTTACCGATATTGAGATTCACGGCGACAGCCTGCAATTCAGATTCAGCAGCCTTGACAACCGCGCCCGCGTGGTTCTGAGCCGTGACACGCATGGCGTCAATATACAGGTGATCGACCCGCATGCATGGATTGTTACACCAGAACAAATCAAACAGCATATTGACCGTATTTTACCCGGTTACACCCTCATATCATCCTGAATCCATACATTGGCGCACCTTATTTGGTTGGGACGCCATCGACCGCATGTTTAACCACAATGTTCTGCGGGATCAGGCCATTTTCGACAATACCCTGCTGTTGTTGCCATGCGATGAATTCATCGTATGGGATAACCACAAAATCCGGTTTTCCGCCTTGTTCGATAATCTGGTAGTCAGTAAGTGCGCTCATCGCGTTTTAAAAAATTGTTAGAAAAATATAACATTTATAACATATAAGTTAATTTTTTATCGCATCCACGGTGACATCCAGCCAGAAAAATACCAGGTAAAAAAACTGAAAAGTTGTGCCATTTCATCCTAAAAAATGGCACAACTTTTCAGTAACCTGCTCGCATGAGTTTTGCAACCGACATGCTGGCAGAATCACAAAGCGCGTACAGAAACGCGCTGTCCGGCAAACTGACCCAACTGAATGGCCGCCGTCTTGAGCAGCACGACATCGATGTGCTGCTCAGACAGGTGGAATACTGGCAAAGACAGGTCGATGCCGAGAACGCCCGTGCCAGTGGCGGCAATGCCCACAAACCGATTCAGGTGGTTATCTGATGAGTACCGCACACGTCGCTGCCTCGGAAGAAGATGCCCGTCTGGCCGCCTGGGTGCCGGCGGCAGGGTCTGCCGATGCTGACCTGATCAGCGAACTGGACATCATTGTTCCACGTGCGCGCGATCTGGTTCGCAATAACCCGCTGGCCTCCAGTGCCCGGCAAACATTCAGTGACAATATTATTGGTCATCAGCTCAGGTTGTCATCACAACCCCGGTATCGACTGCTTGGCTGGAACAAAGACAAGGCCTCGGAATGGGCCAATAAAACCGAGGATGAATTTGCCACCTGGGCTGAAACAACAGAATGTGATGTCAGCCGTACACAAACCCTGCTCGGATTAACGATTCAGGCCTTGACCGGCGCCCTGGTGAATGGCGACGCGCTGGCGATTGTCATGTGGCAGCCCCGTCGAGATCGTCTCTGGTCAACACGCCTGCAAATGGTAGAAGCCGACAGACTGCAGACACCGCCCTGGTTACTGCATGACAAAACCGTGCGGGGTGGCGTCAAAATCGACAAAAACGGCGCACCGCTGGGTTACTGGATACTGCGCAGCCATCCCGGAGACCAGCTGGCCGGGTTGGTCAATCCTGACGCTTTCCGCTGGACCTATGTCCGGGCATTCACGCCGCACGGCCGCCGCCGCGTCATTCATTTGTATGACAAGGAACGCGCGGGACAGAATCGCGGAAAATCCGTGTTTACCGCTGTCATGCGCGAATTCAAGATGGCCGGCGAATATCTTGGCAGTGAGTTGCACGCGGCCGTTGTCAATGCCCTGGTTGCCGCGTTTCTGGAGTCTGATCTTGACCAGAACACGGTATCGGAACTGTTTGGTGCCGATGCGCAGCAGGCAACCGACTACTGGAGGAGCGTTTCTGACAAATGGCACCGGAAAAAAATGGAATCCGGTCTGATCCAGACACTGCCAGTCGGGACGCGGCTGTCGAGTCATAACACAACCCGCCCGAATGTCGCGTTTGACGGGTTTATGTCGTCCGTCATGCGGCACATGGCAGCAGGGCTGAACATGCCGTATGAACTGCTGGTGAAAGATTTTTCACAAACGAATTATTCATCGGCCAGAGCCGCCCTGCTTGAAGCATGGCGCTATTTCAACAGCAAACGGCGGTGGCTGAAAGAACACTGGCTCGATCCCATTTATGACGCCTGGATGGAAGAGGCCATCAATATTGGCCGCATCGATGCGCCGGATTTTTACGAAAACCGGTACGCCTACACCAATGCCCGCTGGATTATGTCAGGCCGTGGCTTTGTTGATCCCGTAAAAGAGGCGAAAGGGTCAGAACTGAAAATGGGTATTGGCATTTCCACCCAGCAGGAAGAGTGTGCCGAACAAGGCCGTGATTATCAGGATGTCCAGGACCAGCGCATTCGTGAGCTGAAAGAAGCGACTGAAAAAGCGAAGGACGCCGGATTGCCGCTGGAAATGGCCTATTACGTTGCCGGATTTGTGCCGTCACCGGTGCAGGTTGACATGGCCGACACTGAAGAAACCGAGAATACACAACAGGAGGCTGCCAATGCCTGAAAAACGGGCGATTCAACTGATTACCAATGGCTCGCCATGGGCGATTGAAAAATCAGCGCTGGATACCATCATCCAGATTGCCGGTCGCGACCACAATCTGGATGCAGTACTGAAACAGCGTGGCGAACCACTCGCGCACAGCTATTCTGTTGAAGTGCGTGATGGCGTGGCCATTATTCCCGTCAACGGGCCGTTATTTCCGAGAGCCAATCTGTTCCAGCAAATCAGTGGTGCCACCTCGGTTCAAATGATGGCCCAGGACCTGCACAGGATCGAGCAGGACCCCGCCATCCGGTCGGCCGTGCTGATGATTGATTCTCCGGGTGGCCATACCACCATGATCAATGAATTTGCCAACCAGATTGCCGCGTTCAGTAAACCGGTAACGGCCTATGTGGTGGGGCAGGCCGCCAGCGCAGCCTACTGGCTTGCCAGTGCCGCCGACGAGATTGTCATGGACGCGGCCGCTATGGTGGGCAGCATCGGCGTGGTTGCGGCATTACAGTCCGGCGAGGATGGCACCATCGAAATTGTATCGAGCAACGCACAGGACAAAAGGCCGGATGTCAGTACCGAGGAGGGCAGGGCTGTGGTACAGGCCATTGTTGACGATATGGAGGCGGTTTTTATTGACTCTGTGATGCAGTTCAGGGGCATGAGCCGCGAGCAGGTTACAGCTTTGCGTGGCGGTGTCGTGATCGGCGCGAAAGCAGTAGACAAAGGGTTTGCAGATAGAATCGGCAGCCTTGAAGACGTGATTAACACATTGCAATTGGAGAATCCTATGGATGCAAAAACATTGAAAGCCGATCACCCGGACGTGTATCAGGCTGTATTTGAACTGGGTGCCAGCTCTGTGAATGCAGAGCAATTAAAACTGAGTGGCATCACCTGTGAGAAGGAACGTATCAGCGCTATTTTGAATTGCGAGGCGGCTGCAGGTCGTGAAGCGCAGGCAAAAGTCCTGGCGCTGGAAACGGATATGGATGCTGAGTCCGCTGCCAAGGTGCTCGCAGCATCACCGAAGGCTGAAAACAGCGCACGGGGTGACCAGTTTTCTGAATATATGGCGAAAATCGGCAATCCTGACATCGGCGTGGATGACGATGACGATCCCGAAATGCAGGCCAGGGCTGCCATTGACATGATTGTGGGAGGTGCGGCATGAGTGCCAGTTTTAACAGCGTATCCTTTGCACCGGACCAGTTACTGGCCGGTGATGCAGACCGACTGAAAGGCCGCAAGGTCACGATTCTTGCCGGACAGAACCTGACGCGGGGCGCAGTGCTGGGGCAGGTGACGGCTAGTGGCAAGTATGTCTTGAGTGCAGCCGGCGCCACAGATGGCTCCCAGGCGCCCGATCTGATTCTGGCAGAACCTGCCGATGCGACAGCCGGTGATATTACGGCAATTGCCTATGAACGTGGCGATTTCAACCAGAATGCCCTGGTACTGGGTGCAGGGCATACCGTGGCGTCTGTTCGTGAGGGGCTGCGCGGTAAAGGTATTTTCTTGTTTGACAGTGTGAAGGTGTAATTATGGATTTATTTTCTACCAACGTGTTGACCGGTGCAATTAACAGTCTGATTGCGCCTTCCCAGTTTTTGCTGAACCGTTACTTTCCGACGGTACAGACAGAATCATCCGAGGAAATCCACTTTGATGTGATTGACAAAACCCGCCGCCTTGCGCCGTTTGTTGCACCTGTGGTGGCTGGAGAAGTTGTTGAAAGCCAGGGATTCCAGACCAAAACATTCAAACCGGCCTACATCAAGGACAAACGGGTATTTGATGCGAACCGGCCGCTAAAACGCAGTGCAGGGGAGCAGATCGGCGGGTCGATCAATCCACGCCAGCGTATTTCACGGTTGATCCGTCAGGAATTGACCGATCAACGCGAAATGGTTGATCGTCGCCTCGAGGTCATGGCGGCCGAAGCATTGCGGACGGGTGCTGTGACCATTTCCGGTGATTTGTATCCAACCGCAAATGTATCATTTGGCCGCCATACATCGCTTGCTGTCACCCTGGCCGGCACGGCACGATGGGGACAGACAGGTGTTAATCCACTGGACAATTTGCAGGACTGGTCACAAACGGCATTGCAAACATCCGGCGCGATGCTGCGCGACGTCATCATGACCGTGGATGTCTGGAAGATATTCAGGAAAGACCCTGCAGTTGAAAAACAACTGGATCGCTTTCGCGGCAATTCAACCATGAGCACCGATGCCCAGATGGAAGAGGGCGGCGTGTTTATGGGCATTGTCGACGGCTTTAATATCTTTGTCTATTCCGGATGGTATCTCGATGCGACAGGGACTGAAGTGCCCATCCTGCCAGCCGGAACGGTGCTGCTATGTGGCCAGCAGGTGCAGGGTGTCAGGGCGTTTGGCGCCATTCGTGATGAAGAGGCAGGTTACCAGCCTGTGCCTTACTACAGCAAGTCATGGGTAGAGAAAGACCCGTCAGTGCGCTATCTGCTGACCCAGTCAGCCCCACTGGTTGTTCCGACACGGGTAAATGCCAGCTTTGCAGCAACGGTTCTGTAACAGGAGGACTTATGAAGATTATCCCGAAAACAATTTTGAACCTGCACCCTGACAAGCCAGGTTGTGAAGCCGGAAAGCCTGTCGATGTCAAAAAAGAGATAGCGGAAGATTTGCTTAACCGGGGTCTGGTCGAGCTGCCAGAAACAGATGATCAAGCGTCTGAAGAAGACATCGAGGACTAAATGTTTGGCATTGATGATGCAGTAAGCGCGGTATCCGGACTGGCGGATACCGTGATCAGACGGGTATGGCCTGATGCAACCGAGGTTGAAAAAATAAGGTTGCAACAATTGGCGGACAACATGGAGCAGGAGTTCAAACTACGGGCCAAACAGATTGCCGTCAATATTCAGGAGGCGCAATCGGACAATGTATTTGTGTCAGGCTGGCGGCCGTTTGTCGGCTGGGTTTGTGGATCGGCTCTGGCCTATGCCGCTCTGATCGAGCCTGTTGCCCGTTTTGTTGCCGTGGTTGCATTCGGGTACAGCGGTGCATTTCCAGTTATTGATACCAGTCTGACATTGCAGATATTGCTGGGGTTGCTGGGCCTTGCAGGATACCGCACGTTTGAAAAGCAAAAAGGAGTTGCACGAAAGTGATGAGCGAAGAGAAATTGCGGTCCATTATCCGCGACGAGCTTGAAAACAGGTCGCGGATAGATTGTGAGGTGCACGACGAGCATCATCAGTTTATTTCTGAATTCATTGCAGAATCCAGGCTCAGGCAGGAACGCTGGGAGGCGATCAAGAGGCAGGTACTGGGCTGGGGCATTATCGCAATCGTCGGCTCACTGGGCAGCCTGATTGCGAACAAACTACATATAGGTTAATCACATGGGCGCAAAAACAAACTACGCAGAAAACCAATTCATAGACACATTCATCCG
>CAYNIU010000068.1:0-327 GCA_964397365.1 uncultured Methylomarinum sp.
ACTTATTGAAAACATTTAGTTGCGTTTCTTTTTCCTATGCGGCTTCACTGCTTGGAAAATATTCTTGGTCTTCTTTTAAATCAGTCAGTAATATAACTGAAACAAGCCATCAATCTTCTTTTGTTACGAGGAAATCAACATTATTTATTTCTCAAAATACCCTCAATATCCTGCATACTTAAACCTGTCTTTTCCGCAATAGTTTGGTTATCCAGCAAGCCTATCAGGTTTTTGGCAATTTTAATTTTTTCCGCCTTACTTCCTTGTTCCAGTCCTTGTTCCAGTCCTTGTTCCAGTCCTTGTTCCAGTCCTTGTTCCAGTCCTTGT
>CAYNIU010000068.1:427-12201 GCA_964397365.1 uncultured Methylomarinum sp.
TCCAAACCCTGTTTTTTGGCCAATTTAATAGACCCTTTTTGGATATAAATCCAGTCTTTCTTTCTGTGTTGCAGTTCCAGTTCTTCTTCGTTCAGGTTAGCTTCATTGGCAATAGTAAAAGCTTTTTGTATTTCCTGTTCTAAATTCTCAGGGACATACTCAAGGCTTCCTGCATTTTTTATAAAATAAAGCCATTTATCCTGCAAACTTTGACACTCTTTCAGAGGTTTATTAAAACGTGGCAGTTCTATAAAAATCAGTTCAATATCATCGCCATATTCTATAAATTTATTTTTTTCGATGAGCTTGAAGTGAGTAATTAAACTTTCATTATTCTTAAACAGTAAAAAATCGGTAATCGTCAAGGCAATCACCGGATTCAATAGCTCGTAGGCATCGCCTTTTTTAAGTTGTACCGAATAATTCTTGGCGGCATTGTAAAGAATTCTTTTTTCTAGTCCTTCGTGATTAAGCACCTGCATTTCAATAATAACCCGGGTGTCATTATCCAGCACCGCTTTAACATCAACGTACGTATCTTTCATCCCGCGAAGTAATGGAATGCTATACGGATCAACAATAGTAAGATCCTTGATTTTTTGCTGATGTGGAAATTCAATCAACGCATTGAGAAAACTCAGCAATATTTCTTTAGAACCTTCGCTGCCGAATACTTTTTTAAACGCAAAATCAGTTTTTACATCAAGGAAATTCATAGTAGTACACTCTCTTTAGATTTCAGTTATAGATCCGATACTGTCGGATTCCAGGGCGTATCCAAATTAATCAAAGCCGTAGCTGATTGCAGGTTCAACCCCGTCCCGCCGGCATCGCTGGAAATAAACACTTGAATAGAATCATCACACTGAAATTTATCCATTAATTCACCACGTTTATGAGAAAGAAAATATTGTAGTCAAGAGCAAGCTTAATACCATCTTCCTGTAAGGAATGAAAATATTAATGCCACAGTCCATTAAAATGCCATCGGGGATCACGCATTATTTTTCTGTCCGAAAACAGCGTTCTCAACGATTCCTGATCGGAAAACAACAACATTGGAAATCTTTCTTCCGCTATTTTTAGCTCCATTAACCGGCGTATTCTCTCCTTGGTAGGTGGGTGAGTGCGTAATAATGAGGGTTCTGGTAATTTGCGCCCCGGCAAGAACAGCCTTTCCAGCCAGCCGTTCTGGGCATGTTCTATTTTTATCAGCGCTCTGACCAATCCCTCAGGATCTCCTGTTAACCGCGCTGCATTCAAATCGGCATCATATTCCCGGGTTCGTGACAGCCCAAGTTGCGCCAGAGAACAAATAGTCGGCGAAAAAATCAGCAATGCAATGGCAAACCAGTTGATAGTTACATTCGTCAATAAAATCAGCGGCAAATTCACTATCAACAGCAACTGGCCAAATAAAGAGAATATACTGGTCAGGCGACTGAACATGTCAGCCAGTCCCATGACACTCATGTCATTATTGCGAATATGACTGATTTCATGCGCCAGCACAGCAATCATTTCTTCTGCACTTAGAGTTTGCAACAAGCCGTCGCTTATACCGATACCGGCATTTCCCCGACGCCCGACTGTAAAGGCATTGAGAATACTACTGGGCACATAGTAAAGCACCGGTACAGTAACCAGTCCGGCTCTTCGACTCAATTCCTGAACTGCTGCATGAATCAGTGGTGCTTCTGCTTTTGATAAGGGAATCGCCCCATACATCTGCATGATCAGTTTGGGGGTAAATCCGGGATTGAACAATAAAAGTAACACAACGGTAACGGCAAGGATAATAATCCCTTCATTCTCCCAAAGCAGCAATCCCAACAAAAACATCAGACATGCCATCACCAGAAGTAACAACAAAGTCTGCAACTTATTTGCCAAAGCATGTTGATTCCAGTATTTTTCATCAAGCGCCATAAAATTGAACCTTATTTGGTTTTATACCTGTCAAACATGAAAATCTGACAGACAGACCGCTGACAAAGTTTTCATATCCACTCATTTGGATTCGCCATTAAATAATTCCCGAAACCGACTTATCTTTTTATCTCATTCTGTCGGTGCGGCTAAATCCGCTCTTACAAATACTGAGGTTGTTTCACGCACTATCCATATTTAATAAAAATTGGAAAATAAAGAATTGGGAATGTCGGTACTATAAACGGCCTTTCGCTCCCCTAAAGTATATCGAATAAAAAGACCGCCGCTATAATCCTGATAGCCATTGGTTTTACGAAAAGCCACACCGGAGCCTAATTGAAAATTGTCTGCTATAAGCCAGACTCCCTTGATCTCAAAATCCAGAGCCTCGCCACTGCTATTTGCAGCAGCGTAAGAGCCAATTGCCCTATCAATCAAAGGAAACCAGGGACTCGATGCTTCTTTTATACCCTGAAACCCCACCGTCAGTCGCCCTCTGACAATAAAACTCCTGCCTTCATCTGTTAGAAAATTAACGCCGGCGCCAATATTATAATACTGTTCCGGGCTGAAATAACCGCCATGTCCAAATGTAAAATGATTTTGATTGTTATCAAAATACTGATAATTGAATGAAGGTCCTATTGAAAAATAATCAAATCCTGAAAGCACAATATTTCTACCCATTCCAGCAGAAACAGAAACAGTTGCATTATCCGCAATATTTTTACCATGCAACCAAGCGCCTTTAATCGCCCCAAAAAAATTCCACTGGTCATCAAAAAAACTGTAAAAGACAGAACTTTTTAAGCCCGTCTCTAATACCCGACCCCAGTCTGAATTCCAGTTCACCCCAAACAATGGATTGAGCGAACCGCTATAGGGATCACTAATCCCGGTATAAGACAAAACGGACTGTTTGACAGCTTGTGAATACGCTTCAATTCCCCAATACCCGAATTCTTCCTGTTTATCAAAACCCACTCTAAAAGTAGGTGCGGGTGTGACTTCCCCCCCGACCGGAGTTGTTCCCACAGCCAAAAAAGGGCTAAACCAGCCGTCTTTTCGATAAAACATCTCCACTTCAATGGCATTTTCCAATCTCTGCTCTGGCAACACTGCTTTTGAATAACAGCTTTGCGCAAATTGCCTATCAGGAAAAGAAGCAATCGGTGTGCCACACCGTTCCAACCTGCCTGAATACAATGAAACTCTGGCAACATTCAATCTAAATTCATGGTTACCCGCCACTGTATAAGAAGCCGTTAAAATAGGTAACTTAAAAATATCCAAACGACTGGCGCCTACTTCACCAGATTTACCCAGAAACCCACCACCAGCTTCCAGGAAAGGGGTATTGATATTTACCAGATCAGGAAATTCGGACGGCGCTAATTTATAAGCTGATTGGAACTGTTTTCGATAGTACAATTCTCTGGCATGAAATATTTTATATTCATCCAACAGCGCCCCACCTGCTTTTTGTACGTTTTCTTCCAATTTCTCCCGGTTTACCCGTGATTGTGCTTGAATATAATAACGAGCATATTTGTTGCCCCCCAGTTGTTGATAAAGACGATCAAATAACTGCGCGGATTTTTCATACTGCTTTTTATAATTGGCTATCCAGGCATACAATTCTATGATTTCCATATCGGCGCCCCCTATAAGCCGCCTGGCTTTGTCAGTATAATGCCGACTATCTTGTATATCCCTCCGGTTATAGGCGTTCCACGCCCGGACTTTATAAACCCTCGCAGCCATTCTCCTGATTTTTTCAGAAGGATGTTGCAAACCGGAAACAACCTTCAATAATTGCTCATATTCACTCTGCTGCTCCAGACTTAAAATCAGACCATACACTGCATCGCTATTCTCTCGATTCCATGAATAGGCTTGTTTAAACCAGTCAACTGCTTGCTGATACTCTTTTAATTTAAAAAAACGCCAGCCGAAAACAGTGGCCATTTTATCGTCATGATATTGCTTTACCCTTCCAGCCAATCGTTCTACTGATTGGCGATGTTCATTGCTGCCCAGGTTTTTGTCGTTCAAATATTCTTTTTTAAAATAGGCAAATAAAATATTGTCAATGAATTGAGAAGATATATATGGTTCAGAAAACTGAGTAATTTTAATAAAATCACGATAATGTAAAACTGAAAGGGCTTTTTTTAACGCTTCCCTGCGTTTGTTTTGTGAGCAGATTCTGATTATGCGCTGATAAATTGCCAAAGCCGGTTTAATACGCTGATTTTTATCCGCCTTTTCCGCTTGTGACAACTGTCGATCCAATGTGTTGCAAAAAGATAATGGTTGCTTGTTAATTCTGCCCGGATTGACAGCTTGTTGACTCTTTCTTGTTTCTGCAATAAATCTCAACAATGACTGAGGCGGTTGCCAGTTAGGAAATCGCTGTTGTAAACGGACAATCTGCTGTTTTAACTCCACTATTTTACCGACATGAAATAATTGCCACAAAATACGCTCATCCGGCTGTTTCAATTCAACAGAAGCAGCTCTTTCCGCTGCCAATGGTATAGAAATACAACCTAACCACAGTAGACTAAACAGCAGCACCTGTATCAGTTTGTTAATTGCCGGTAGCATAACTTGCTTAATAACAAGAGGGTTGACTGGTAATAGTCCTGTTCTGAAAGCTTATCAAAATCTGCGCTCTGTTTTCCGTTCATTAACAACGTCAGTTGTTTTATTGCCCGGATACCAACACCACCACCATAGGCATCCATAACATACTCATTTAAAGCAATCCAGGCCGGAGTATATCGTCCATAAAATATCCAGTATTCAAGAAATGGAGCAAGAATGGTTTTGTCAGTATGTTCGCCCCAAATCAAATAAAGCGGAATTCTGACCGCATCATATCCAAAATGTTTGCTTTTGATCGCCCGGATTGTTTTATCTTCTTGCAAACCAACCCAGTCTGCCGGTAACTGCCAACGTCCAAAACGCGCCTGCCGCAATAATTCAATTCCAGAATATTGTAACTTTTTCCAGACAGGATCGTTGTCATACCTTTCAAATACCGCAAAAGCGGGAAATATCCAATAGGACAAATTAATATCCATTATTTTTGAATGTTTAAAGCCCACAGCACCCGGCAATACAATGTCCATATCATTCCAGGAAGTAATCAGTTTATGTCTGATATCGGTCAAAATCCTTAACGCCTCCTGCTGATATTTTTTACTCTGCCATTTTTGTGAAGCTTCTAACAATGCCCAGGCAATAATAATATCGCCATCACTGGCATTGTTCATATCCTCATCTTGCAGAGACACGCCGGGGCGTCTGCGCCATATAAACAGACTGTCTTTACGAACTTGTAAATTTTTCCGGCTCCAATACCATATTTTGTCAAATGCGTTGCGATCATTACTTCTGACTGCCAACAACAAACCGTAACCTTGCCCTTCGGAATGTGAAATATTGTCATTTCCGGTATCAACCACTCGACCGTCTTGCATGACAAATCGTGCTTTGTAATAGTGCCATTCTTTATCCAGATCCATTGTCTGCTGCACCTGACAACCACTTAAAAAAAACAGCCCTAACAGACAGACGATAATCACCCTATTCAACATCTTCGTCAACGTGCGGGTGAATGGTTTGTTTATACCTTACCAATAATTTATAAATCACTCCGGAAATCAAAACAAGCAAACTCACAACAATCAATGTCCACTGCCAGGGATGTCTGGAAAAATGCATTATCAGATCCAGATTGATATTATTCTGACCAACAATAAAGGTACTTCCTTCCCGGGCTGAATAAAATTGCTTGCGTGTATCCCAGATAAAAATATCCCCCCACATTCGCTCCCATAACCCAGAAAACAACAAGGTTGTAAATCCAGAATAAAGTGAATTTTCCTTTTCTGTCAATAAAGCCAAAACCACACCGTCTTTTTTGATCTTTGAAGGGTAAGACATAAGCAGAAACTGTTTACCTAATCCCCCACTTTGAGTTATCTCGATATTTTCGGATTTATCAAAATTTGCCAAAGGCAAAATATTATCCTTGAAAACCACTCTTTCAAGCCATCGTAACCAGGGTTCTTCCGGTTTATGATATGTTTCTTTATATTGGTAAGGAAACCGGTTCCATTGCCCTAACGTCATCGGTGCATCAGTAAAAACCTCAGCATTACCAGAATCACTACCAATAAGCACAAGGTTTCTGCGCTTCCCTTTTTGTCCACCTAGACCTATTTGCATATCAAATAAAGGCGTTTGTGAAAATACTGCCATCCGAGCCACAAAATGCCATGCTGTCTGAATCGTATCCGAGGACTGATCCAATAATTGAATATAGGTATTATCCGCTTTACCATTTTTAACAACGGGATACCCTGCTTGCCTTAACAATCGCAAATCAGGCAAACTGACAGCCTGTCCCGCCATTGGAAATGAGATCATCGAATCCTGATACAGCGTTACTTTTAAATTCCTGCGCTGAACAAATGTACATTTTCCATATTCCGAAGGGGTTAAAACGGCATCAAATGTCAGGGTGTTTAAGCCGGGATTGAAATCTCTCAACGGAATTTTAATCTGGTAATTCCCGTAATGGGCGCCATCAATTTCCTTTAATCTGATAGCATGATTAAAGACCCCGTTTAATAACAGATTGATAACCGAATCCTTGCGTATTGCCGCGCCATAAGTCAGATTCAGGCGTAGAGTAACCATCGCATTTTCTGTACTGTACAGGTCAGCGGGAAGCCTGAAATCCAGCTTTACTCGCTCGTGGCTCGCGTCCATAACCTGACTGACAAAACCCAATTGCGAAAAAAGATAATTCTGTCCCGATACAATTGTCTGCAAGGGTAATAAATCTTCTTTTGGCGGAAAGTGAATGTCTTTGATTATGGTTTGATGGCCATCTGGAAATAAATTCCGCATTAATGAAAACGCCTTTACCGCATTTGATACCTGTTGCTCATCCAAACCGGATGCCACCAGAATAAAGTTTTGTTTTTTGACATCCTGCTGAAACAACCCCAGGTAAGCCCCTTTTATTTCAGCCAGAATTTCCGGCGCCACCAGATTCTGTAACTGTTGACGGGTGCCCAGCAAAATAGCATCCTGTTTGAGAGTTTCAGGATCAATATTAAACTTTGCATTGGCCGGCTTTGTTTTAATTGGCCATTGATAGGGGATAACCCATTGTTCCTCTATATGCATAGGAACATAACCCAGCCTTAATTTTACCCCTTGTGCCGCTACGGCTCCCCAATATAAATATTCATTCGTAACGGCTTTGTCAGCTCTTAAAAAACTGATGTTATAATCACCGAGTCTGTCATTTAGTAAAGTATTCAATCGAGCCAAGCTTGTTTCTGCATTTTTAGTCCGGTAACGTAAAGTCAGAACCGTTTTGACAGAATCAATTTGCGTCCATAGTTCGGGAGCGGCCCAGTCTTCACATTGCTCATCAGTATAATGCTGAGCGACTTTAAATGTCAGACGATTATAACCATTCACCAGATATTCAGGCGCTATCGCGAATTTTACATTTTGCGTGGAATTAACCGGGTCAAGAGTAACCTGCTTGACATAATAATCATTGATATATACGACGAGCTGCGACCGTTCCGCCTTTAATTTATTGGAATTGTATAGTTGCAAATTCAAATGAAGCGAAACCGGCGTCACTCTGTCTGAAACAGGAAAACTGAGATTGTAAGCATTACTGGCATTATTCAATAGAACCGGCTCATTACTGGTCATAAAATGATTAATCGGCCAGCTTCTGGTTAAAACAGTATTGTTGTGAATGGTTTTCGAAGATACCGGTAACGAATAGCCAACAAGAATAACTAACAAGAATAATCCGTTTCTAAACAAATTTTGCATAATTTTTATCTGAAAAAATAAGAAGTCACTATTAATTTAATATGGCTTAATCCATAATAAAAACCAATTCGTATCATGATAATCATTGTTTTTGCCAACCCGATATCGTTGTTTTCGCCCTCTTGAATCAATACCCACCGGGAACTGTCACCATGTACGAAATGCACAATTTTGATAAATTCATCCAATCCGGAACAGCTGAATTTCAGGCCATGAACGATGTGTTCTCCCCGTCTAAAATGAGTCACCCTTAAAACCGGATAATATTCTGTTTTTTGCGAACGGTCATCCACTACCTCGATAAAAGAACACTGCCCCTGATTCGCTTCCGGTAATCCACCCTTGGCAACCAGACTCATTCCACCCATTGACATATCCTTAATTGTAACAGGCACTCTTTGTATCACCCTGCCAGAGGATTTAATGGCCCAAAAAGCGTGAATATTAACCGCTATTCGCGGACTCACTCTTCGTTGCCTGTGTTCATACAACGCGCCCAACGCCGCCAAAAGCAATAATAAATTGAATACAGCCCAAAATAAGGTAATCCCAGTTAACGACCGTTGCTCAGGATAAAACCAGAACCGCCATACCCCAATGGCAACCGTCACCACTGTAATAATGATAAGCCCGTAAAAAGGCCGGGATAACGGTGAAATAAAATCCTTTTCCAATGTCTCCATTTTTGGCGTCACCGCAAACTGCGGCTGATGGGGATTTTTCAACACGGCCCAAACGGCTCTGACTGAAAATAAAGATTGCATGGTTTCATAAATCTCGGAAACAAAAACCCAACGATCTTTACTAAATAAAAAATGTGCGCTTAACATTAAGGCCAAAAGATAAGGAACGGTATAACTGATAAATTCCTCCATATTGGCATTATAAATTTTCAGGCCAAAACAAAGATACAGTCCTGGAGCCGTCAAAAAAACCAGTCGCGCAAAAGGGAAAAACCAGAAAATCATATTGGATAGATAACTCAGCCTTTGCTCCATTCGAAGTCCCGGCATCCTGAGTGGATTATTCAAAATGAAATTCTGCACCATGCCCTGCGCCCAGCGCATTCTTTGAATCATAAAGCTGTTAAAGGTTTCCGGTTGCAATCCGGCAATCAACGGATAAAAAATATAGTGAGATTTCCACCCCAGACTATGAAGTTTTAGCGCAGTTTCCGAATCTTCTGTGATCGTAACTCCACTAAAACCGCCTACCTCATCAATTGCTTTACGCCGAAGCACCGCAGCAGATCCACAAAAAAACGAGGCTTGCCAAAAATCCAGTCCGCGCTGAATACTCCGGTAAAACATTAAATTTTCAGACGGCATTCTGTGAAACAAGCCAAGGTTCTTTTCAATCGGGTCGGGATTGATAAAAAAATGCGGAGTTTGTACCAGAAAGACTTTGTCATCCTGCACAAAAGAACCCACCGTTTTGGTCAATATATCAGCTGCCGGCGCATGATCGGCATCCAACACTAAAATCAATTGTCCGTGAATATGTTTTAATGCGGCATTCATATTACCGGCTTTAGCATTAACATTCCGCTCTCTACTTAAATATCCAACATTCAAAGCAGCGCACAACTGTTTAAATTCATTGACCCGACAATGAGCCGCTTGTCTGAGTTCCTCATCATTTGCAGTCAGCTTCTGTGTTGTCCCGCCATCGTCAAGTAAATATATTTTTAATTTATCAGCCGGATAATCAATATTAGTGGCCGCAGCCAAAGTTATTTTAACCAGTTCCACAGGCTCATCATAACTGGGAATTATAATATCCACTGTAGGCCATAACGACTTGTCGGCAGGAAGAGCTACTGATTTTCGCTGCAACGGCCGGACATTGACAAAGGCACTGAAAAAAAACATCAGCACCCCATATAGTTCAGCCAGAAACAAAACGATAGTGCCAATAAAACTCCAAAAATCCTGATATGACAGTGTGTAATTAATTCTCCAGAAAAAATAACGTAATACCAAAAAGCAGCTCATAGTAATAAAACAAACACGAACAAAAGAATGTTTCTTAAAATATCTAAGTAACTGTAAGGCCGCTAATAAAACCAGAGTTACAAAAGCCTGTCCGTAAATATCTATCCGTAAATTAACAAGATAAAGCAGACTTCCGCTGAGAATAAAAAATAAAGGCAGAAGCATAGAATTAATTGTTTGCAATCCCTGTTGTACAATTAAATTCATAACGGAAAGAAAGTAGGGTTTAAAAATAGATTTTGGCATCATACGCGCCCAGGGTGAACACGCTGACTACGACATATTATGGTAATGCCTCAACGTATATGTATCTCTGGCATTTAATCCATTATTTCAGAAGGCGTGGTAAATACCTGTAACTTATAGATTCACCGTATCCTTTGCAATACCCTTAGCGTTATTGAACGGCGACAAGTATATTTCTGCTCTTTTTCTGAAAATAAAGACAAAAAGGAAATATACTCAGAAACAATAAAATAATCGGTGGTTCCACTATGGAAATAAAAGGATAGTTATTAATTTGACCGCTGTTTTGTCCATTTTTACCTTGCAATGAAGCAACAATCAGATTGCCATTGACTTGCCCATTATAAAATGTTGTATCCGCCCAAGGCGCCAGAATACTTGCCTTGACTCCAATTTCGTACATTTCCAGTTGTGTGACACCCACTAAATTCAGCAACACTCTCTGACTTAAATTACCATCATACCGAAAAACACCGGGTTGATTATCAGCTACCTGCTGCTTTTGTCCGTTAATGGTTCGATAAAACCCAAACCTTCTTAAATCAACAGAAGAACCAGTCACATTAATCAATGCCCAGGCATTTTCAGGTACATCCAGCCAGAACGATGTGGTATTTCTTAAATACTCAGCGGTAATCGTAAAAATATTAAGATCCGCACGCGTACCACGCAGTTCCAGCGCCCCATAGGCATCAATAGAAGCGCTCCCCGATACGGTCAAACTTCCCCAAAAACTTGATTTTGCCTTCAGTTCGCTGGCAATTGTATTAAAATCCAGGATATTGCCAGGAATATAACGGCCATTAGCGCTATTCGGATCAGTATCATAGAAGCCGACAGACTGATCTATCCGGGCAACGCCGCCACTGCGGACATTACCATGATAAATACGGCCATTGCTATAATTTATACCTCCTCCTGCAACCAGGGTATCCTTGAAATTCCAGGAATCGTTTAATTGCATGGCGACACTGTAATCCTTTAAAGTCAAATCACCGCCAACAGCTAATCGCCCCTCCACATCAGAGTTTTCGGCATTCATATCCCCTAAGACAAAACCGTTAAATTGCCCCGCTATTCCAAGATCAAGTGGGTAAATTGCCGCCTGTACCTGTACAACAAAAGAATACAAGCATAAACAATACAGCAACAATAGCTGTTTATTGGTTTTATCCTTATGAATCACCAGAAAACTCCAGGTTATATTTTAAGGTTTCTTTAAGTTTAGCAAAAAAACTCCCGGAAAAATCATATACAGGTTTTTTCCATTCAAAACTTGAACTTACTCACATTTTCTGGTATTCATGTTTTTCAGTTACAAAAAGAAACAAAGTCACATAAATTATCCGAATGTTATAAAATTTAGTTTTCTACCGTTGCCGAGTCCACTTTAATAAAAAATGACAAATCCCTTATTAGAAAACACCCCGCTACCACAATTTTCCAAAATCAACCCCGAACATATTGAACCTGCCATAGACTCGTTACTGGCAGAAGCACGCCGGATTACCGCTGAACAACTGAAAAACAACCATCAATATAATTGGAATAACCTGATTGTACCGATTGATGACATTGAAGACCGCCTCAACAAAGCCTGGTCGCCGGTCAGTCACATGAATTCGGTGGTCAACAGTGACGAGCTGCGTGATGCCTATAATGCCTGTCTGCCCAAACTGAGTGAATATTCCACTGAAATGGGGCAAAACCAGGCGTTGTATC
>CAYNIU010000069.1:0-12133 GCA_964397365.1 uncultured Methylomarinum sp.
ATTTGACGTAAGGTTTGACAAACTGCGGTGCAATCATGCGTACAGTATGACCTAGCTCGGTAAACGTACGCACCCAAAAATGAGCGCCTCCACAGGCTTCAAGTCCAATCAGACAAGGCGAAAGATTCGCTATGAAAGCTCTCAATTGCTTACGAGTGAGCTTCTTTTTGAGTACTGTATGTCCTCCCTCATCGACACCGTGAAGTTGGAAGCTTTGTTTGGACAGGTCAATTCCCAACACTTTGATCATACCTTTTGAGTTATTATGTTTCATGTCCGTCTCGCTTCTGTTTTGATGTTTGAGTAAACTAACATCATGGCTCTTTCGAGGCCGTTTAGGAAGTGGGGCGGACCATTCCATTAGGTCTTACATTTTACAAAGACTCTTCACCCTTCGTAAAATGTAAGACCTGACCCTCTTATCCTCTTATCCTCTTTTAGCTTGTTGAGTTGAGAGTTTTTCTCTAGCCAATTCTGTAGCTGAGGCGTAATCTGTTTTTCCTGTTGCCAATGCCGGAATGCTGTTAACAACAAAAACTGTTTTTGGCAGATTAATGAAAGCGACACCTTGGCTGATTTGGGCTAAATACTTGGCAGTTGCGTCTTTTTGGGTGGTCAGTAATATCAATTGTTCACCTTTTCTGGAATCAGGCAGGCTGATAACAGCATGTTGGGCATCTGGCCAGGCTTTGATTGCCAGTTGTTCAACAGCTGTCAGCGAAATCATTTCACCACTGATTTTGGCGAAACGCTTGCTGCGACCTTTGATGGTGATAAAGCCATCGGCATCAACATCGACAATGTCGCCCGTGTCGTACCAGCCTTTACCATAAATAGATTCGGGCGGAGTTAGTTTGCCGGGATTGCTTGGTAACAAATATCCCTGCAAAATATTGGGGCCATAGACATGTAATTTGCCACCTGTTTCGATGCCGGGAACAGCTTCGAGCCGATATTGCATGGCCGGCATGAAACGACCGACCGTACCCGTTTTATAATCCATTGGTGTGTTAACTGAAGTAACGGGGGCGGTTTCGGTGGCGCCGTAACCTTCCAGAATACGAATACCGAATTTATCAGACCAGATCTGACGGGTGCTGTCTTGTAGTTTTTCCGCGCCGGCAACGACATAGCGCATATTATAGAAGTCATAAGCATGGGCTTTTCTGGCATAAGCGGCTAAAAATGTGTTGGTGCCGAACATGATAGTGGCACCAATTTCATAAGCTATTTCAGGAATAATGCTGTAATGTAGTGGTGATGGATAAAAGAATGTTGTCATGCCGTTTAATACTGGCAACAAGGAGCCTATGGTGAATCCAAAAGAGTGAAACATGGGAAGAAAATTCAATACGACGTCCTGGGCGTTGAAATTGATTCGGGCTTTTAATTGTTTGTGATTGGCGAGAATGTTGGCGTGTGATAATACGACACCTTTCGGTTCGCCTTCGGAGCCAGATGTGAATAATACTACCGCCGGACTATCCGCGCTGACCCGCTGATGATTGTACCAGTAATTGGCAGTTTTACTTTGTATAGCCGCTTTCAGTTTATCAATTGTAGAAATGGATTGAGCCAGGTCTTCCAGATAAAGCAAATTGACCTGTTTGTTCAGGATATTCGCATCAACGGTTAATTTGCCCAATTCGACAAATCGTCGCGAAGTCAATACTGTTTTTATTTGCGCTGTTTTGCAAGCGGAAAGCATGCCGGTAACACCGGTGGAGAAATTCAGCATTGCCGGTATGCGTCCATACAATTGCAAACCAAGAATTACATTCAGGGTATTAATTGAATTGGGCAGCATCACGCCGACACGTTCGTTTGGGCGACTGATTTTTTTGAGAAGGGCGCCAATACAAATAGTGCGGGTAATCAGACTGTCATAGGATAACGCTTTTCTATCCATATCTTCAGCAACGGTATGTTGGCCGCCATGAACGGTACGAGCTTCCAATAATGCCGAGAAGATGGTTTGCTGATAATGACTGGTGGCGAACATCATATCGGTCATGATGTCGGCGAGTATATGTCCACTATGTTTACGACGTGATTTGCCGGCTAATCCCGGTTCAGAATGGATTGTCGTTGGTGGTAGGATATGGAGGGTGATTTTGGGAAATAGCCGCAGACGCACAATATTTCTTAGTTTGGAAAAATGCGTGTATTGAGCACCTTCTATACGTATCGGTAAAATAGTTGCGCCGGATTTATCCGCTACCATGCCGGTGCCATCGTAAATTTTCATCAGTGAACCGGTAACGGTAATGCGGCCTTCCGGGAAAATAACTGTTTTGGTATTTTGTTGCAGATGATGAATAAGCGCTTTGAGCGATAGTGGATGGGTTGGATCCATCGGGAAAATCCGGGACAGCAATAAAAAGGGTCTAAGCCACCAGATTTGTGAAATTTGGGTGTTAATGGCAAAGGTAATACGGTCGGGTAGGAAAACACCGAGTAACAGAGGATCAAGAAAAGAGGTGTGATTTGAAATAATCAAAACCCTATCGCCGGATTTAAGGTAATTTTCCAGACCTTTGACTTCCACTTTATAAATTAAGGTTAACAACCAGTGTAAAAACTTTTTTATCAATATATACATAATGCATTGTCCTCCTTATGCCATCTTAGCAGACATATCCAAGTTGGGTTAGGGGCTGTGAACAATCTTTGAACATGGTTTGATAGTGAAAAGCGTTGGTCAGGGTTATAATAAATCGAGCTGTATTTATAGGCGTAAAAGGCTATTGTGAATACACTATTTTGAATTTAACCTGTAATTTATCAGGGCCGTTAATATATGAAAATACTTAATTTATATTTTAGGAATATCAATTCATTGGAAGGGGAGAGCAGAATACTTTTTGATCAATCACCCATTTCTGATGCCGGTGTTTTTGCAATAACAGGTCCTAATGGTTCTGGAAAATCCACGATTCTGGATGCCATTACGCTGGGTTTGTATGGTGAGACTTACCGCTTTGACAAACCTGCTAAACATATCATGACTAAACAGGCTACGGAAAGTTTTTCTCAGGTTGAATTTGCTTTGGGTGAAGAAAAATACCGTTCGATCTGGCAAGTGAAGCGTTCCGGTGATGATCCACAGGGGGAGTTATTGGCGCCGGAAATGACGTTGATACGGGTTAATGGCGAAGAACAGGTGTTGGAGCAAAATGCGATACAGGTTCGTAGCCGGATTGCTGAATTGATAGGTATGGATTTTCATAAATTCACTAAGTCCATGGTATTGGCGCAGGGTGATTTTGCCGCTTTTTTAAATGCGCTGGACAGTGAGCGCATGGATATTCTGGAAAAAATTACCGGTGGTGATGTTTATCAGGAGTACCGGCAGCAGGCTGAACAGCAGTATGAACAGGTACAAGCTCGGTTAACGCAGATCAAACAAGATCTGGAAACAACGCCGGTTATGGATGATGCCTCGGTGGAGGCCTGTCAGCACGATTTACAGGATTTTACTGAACAACTGACTGAATTTAAAATACAGCTGGATGATGTGGAGAAGCGCCTGCATTGGATCAGAAATATAGATGCTCTGGACAGTCAGATAGCTGTATTGCAAAACAAACGGCAGATAATCGGTGATGCGCGGGACAAACATCAACAACTACTGAAGGATATTGCCGAAGTTAAAACGGCATTGGAATTTAAAGATGAAGTCGGTTTGCTGAATGATAAAGCCGGTCAACTGAATCAGAGTCAACAGACGCTAGAGGATTATCGCAAAGAAATCAGTTTGTTGCGGAAGAAACTTGATGCTGAGGATGTGGAAAACAGTGTCGTTGATAACAAATCAATCAGCGAACAAAAGCAGACTGTGGATCAGTTGAAACTGAAACTGGCAGAATTAAAGCAGGAGTTGCCAGGGGAAAACGCTTTATTGCAATCAACTTCTCAACAACTGGCCGAGAAAAAATCAGCTTTGACGGCTGTCGAAGTCTGGTTGCAGGAAAATGAACAAGACCGGGTTCTGCTTGAAAATTTTCCGGAAACCGGAAAATTGAAAAGTCTGCGGCTGGAGTTGGCTGATTTAAAGAGCAAACAAAAGTCACATGCCAAATGGAATAAAAAAACCGCTTCAGCATTAAAAAAGAATAAAGCGCTAATTAAAAATAAAAGCAAGTCTGTCAAGATGTTACAGAGAAAGATAGCGGCTGATCTACAAGCAATCAGAGACAGAACCCAGGGTAAATCCTTTGAAGATCTGGAGGAACTGAAGGTTGAACAGCAGGAACGGGTTAATGATTTTCGGGAGTTGTATGAACTGGCCAAAGTGAATGCAGGAATCAATAAAAAAGGTTTTTTAGGATGGTTTGCAAGTCATAATGGCAATAAGATTGAACAGGAAGAACACGTCCTTGTTGATAAATTGAATGCCGTGCAGCTGGAAATTGCCAAAGAGGAAAATATTAGAAAAACCCTGGAGAATGCAGTTGCTAATGAAACCTTGTTAAGGAAAATGATGGTTGACCGCGATAAACTGGAGGATGGAAAGCCTTGTCCATTATGTGGCGCTTTAAATCACCCTTATGTCAATAAACCGCCTGTTGTTGCTGACTCAAAAAAAGCATTATCTGATCAACGCGGAAAAATTCAGGCGTTGAAATCCAGAGCCGATAGTATCAGGCTACAGATTAAAGTGTTGCAAAAGCAGGAGCAACAAGAGGCGGAGAAAGATAATCAGCTGCAATTAGTGCGTTCGCAATGGCGGTTATTATGTAATCGCCTAAATACGGCCAGTTCCAGATTGGATATTGATAACCTGCCATTGATGAAGAGGCTGTTTAAGCAGGAAAAACAACAGCTGGATAATATTAATAAACTGATTAAGAAATGTACCCGGTTACATATTGGTATTGAGAGAATGGAGGCTAATGTAAGCAACAACGAATCTGCGCTGGAACGGCTTAAAATTGAAAATGAACAACTTGATAGTGATTGGGATAATCGACCTCGTGAGTTGGTGGAGCTGGAAAAGTCATACGAGCAGTGTAAAACCGATGAAAGAACTCTTGCCGCTCGGGTGGAGAAACAATTGCTCGGATTGGGTGAATCAATGCCTTCCAAGGGACAGGAAGATGATTTGTTTGATCGCTTGAATAGGCGCAGACAGGAATACCAGACCCGTTTGCTACGACAAAAAATATTACGCGAAGAGATTGGCTCCTTACAGGAAAAAGTGGAAATCTGCCAAGAAGATGTTGATGAGCTTAATCAGAGGTTGCAAGAGCATTCTGCTTTATTGCAGACTGAAGAAGTGGTCGGGTTGCATTTGGCCTTAATTGAAAAACAAAAAATGATTGTTGATAAGGAGCAATTATTTGTTCAGCAACAAGATGAGTTGAGTGAACGGCAACGGAAATTGAAAAACAAACTGACCGATACCCGCTTTGCCAGCCTGGATGAGCTTAAGAATGCGCTTCAGCTTATTGAGCAACAGGTCGAAGTGGAACAGAAACTGGCGGATGAAAATCAGCAGCTTGAAAAAATTGCCAGTGATGTTGGGCGACTGGAATCTCAGCTTGAGAAAGACCGGGGAGTGGCTTTGACGCATTTAAATGAGCAGGAAATTCTGCATGAACAGCAACAGCTTAAAGAAAAGCTGGAAATAGCTGAACAGGAGGTTCGGTCGTTGGAAAATAGGCTTGATAAGCAGGCGATTATGCGTAAGCGAGCCGATGATTTGCAACAACAGCTTGAAGAACAACAAATTCTGTTAAAAAAATGTGAGCATGATATTCAATTAATGAATAGTGAAGATCGTTTGCCATTTCGACGCAAAGTGCAGCAGGAAATGATTGACAAGCTGTTATCCAAAGCTAATCAGGTATTGGAAAAAATTAGTGGACGTTATTATGTCCGGAATGTGCCTAGCGAACATGGTTTCGCTTTGGAGATTGAAGATACACAACAAAATAACAGTAGACGTCTGCCGAAAACATTATCAGGTGGTGAAGGGTTTGTTGTGAGTCTGGCGCTGGCTTTGGCTCTGGCGGAAAGCGCTAAAAATGGACATGCTATTGATTCATTGTTTCTGGATGAGGGCTTTGGTAATCTTGATGCAGAATCACTCTATTTAGTTATGACAACACTGGAAAGTCTAAAAACACACGGGAAAACAGTCGGTATTATTTCCCATGTCGAAGGAGTTAAAAAGCGGGTTAAAACTCAGATTGAAATGATTAAGAAAGCGAATGGATTAAGCGCTGTGAAAATGGCTTCTTGATGTTAGTGGTATTGGATCCAGACATTGTTTTTACATCACAAAGAAATTTGTGTGGATTGTAAGGTCTGACCCCCGTTGTTCAAAAACACCTATTGCCTAACAAAATAGAAATCGCCTGAAAAGGAAGATTCCATCCAAGGAGACTGTTTCTTATTAGTTTCTTTTTTTACGCTTCTGGAGACTCTTTTTAAGGCTTCTTCAACAGAAATATCAGGTGTTTTTATATGTTTTAACAAGTATTTCGTATATAAACCATTGCGTCCTTCTCCATCAGCAGCGGTCGAACCAGGACTAGTGGCAAAACCAATCAATGTGCCATCTGGGCTAGCTACTCTAGCTAAGCCTTTGGTGCTACTTCTAAAGCTTCTGGGTAATGGGTTGTTTCGGCAGGCATCCAAAAGTGCAATATTAAAACCGTTTCTTGCATAGCCCATCTCATCTAAAACTTGACCTAAATTAACGGCTTTATAACGAACGTCTTTTTGACGTTTAATTTTTGCTCCGATTGGAATCAAGTAATTTTGTCCATCAATCTGAACGCCGTGTCCTGCATAATAAAATAAACCAATACCTCCAGAAATGCTTAGGGTTCTACCAAATTCATTTATCGAACTTTCCATTTGTTCTTGAGTGGCATTAACTCTAAGGGTTACTTTAAAACCAAGAGTTTTTAACAAAGCCGCTATGTCTTTCGCATCATGAGTGGGATTGGTCAATGGACTAAAGTCATAATTACTGTTCCCGATAACTAAAGCTGTACGTTTTTGGCGAATGTTATTTATTATTGAAATATCACTGTTACTTTGATGATCATTAACGAGTGTTGATTTGTTTTCTATTAAAGGTGTATTGACTTTTTTGGCCAACACCACGTCAACAACTCTATCTAATTCATTGATAGAAATCCATTGTAAATGTCTCTGATAACCTTCTTTTGTAACTTCAATATGATATTTTCCAGGTTTTAATTGAATTTCATTTTTATATTTCGGAACTATATTCAAAATCCTAATATGGGCACCCGCCGGGCTACTTTTAACCGTCAGCTTTGCTTGCAAAGAATAATTAGAATTATGTTTTTGTCTAGATTTGGAATTTGATGTCTTGGCAATTTTATTGCGTTTTAAAGGTTTAACATTTTGAGCCAATTTGTCAGAACGATCCAATTGATCGGCAAATAATTCTAATGCTGTATCGGAAGCTTGTTTAAATTGAAAGTTTGTTGCAGGATAAGGGACTGTTTTCACGCCTAATGATTCGATAATATCAATTTGCATGTCGTTTTGATCAAAAAATATTCCCGTAATTTTTACTGATGTTTCGGTGAATGAAAAGCTACCTATATTGATTTGAAGATCAAGCACCATGGTCAAGTCAACATCATTTTGTTGGCTATTTCGTTTTGAAAGCAGTTCCACTCTTTTAAATCGACTGGTTAAGAGACGGTTAATACCTTTTGTTAAAATACTGGTTTCGGAATCGTCGCGAGCACTTTGAAATGCAAATATGGTCGATGCTAATGAATTTATATCATCAACATGTTTCATTGCTTTTCTCGTGTTGTCAGTGAATACGATCCCTAAAACTAAATGGGAAAAATTATTATTGATCAATGGAGAGCCAATTTCCTGTAATGGATCCGAGTATTTTATTTTAGCTACGCAGCCGACTAACAATAGGCTAAAAAAAAAGACCAATAATTTGCGCATCTTTATCTACCATAACTAACTATGTATATACCGTACTGTATTGTGGATGAAGAGCTAAAAACGCAGAAAGACAGCGCTCCCCTTCACTGGCTACGGTAAGAAAATTAAGTTAATTAATAACAATTTATCTCTATATGTGCAAGCATTATTAATAGTGTTGTGGGGGCTTGCATTTTTCTATTACAAGGAAGCTTGTGTGCAATGTAAGATTATACTTTCCATTGAGTTTTCAGGGTATTTCAAATTAAAAATCAAGCAGGCTTCTGTTTCTGATGAGCGTAGTATGTTTTATTTGAGGCCATAAATGTACTCACAAGATCGTAGAAGAGCCAAAAGTTTCATAATTTTTGTTTGGCTTTTGAGGATGGAGAATATAAGGCGATGGACAAAATCGGGGATAAGAAAATTTTATTATTGATTAATTACCGAGTAAAATGGATCGTTTTCTTGACGAATTTTGTTATATTCAGTAGTTTATCTAACTGTTTTGCGAAATAAAACCAAGTATTTATGTCGGGTATTGTGAGTGCAAGGGGGTGAATGCGATTTATGCAGGAGCCATCTTTAGCCTCGAACCCTTGTATAATCAACAATGTTAAATCCTGTGGCGTTGCAAAGTCACGGATTCAGGTTAAGTTTAGTCAGTTTTTTGAGGATGTTAAATTGGAACTCAGCGGCGGAGAGATCATCGTTCAGTGCCTTAAAGATGAAGGCGTAGAGTATATTTTCGGCTATCCAGGTGGTTCTGTGTTGCATTTATATGATGCCATTTTCCACCAGAACGATGTCAAGCATATTTTAGTCAGGCATGAGCAGGCGGCAGCCCATTCTGCTGATGCTTATGCGCGTGCAACCGGTAGACCGGGTGTGGTTCTGGTAACTTCCGGGCCGGGGGCGACTAATGCAGTAACCGGTATTGCAACAGCTTATATGGACTCAATACCTATGGTGATTATTTCCGGACAGGTGCCGTCACCGGTCATTGGCAGCGATGCCTTTCAGGAGGTCGATACGGTTGGGATTACTCGCCCATGTGTAAAGCATAACTTTTTAGTTAAGGATGTTAATAAGCTGGCGGAAACTTTTAAAAAGGCGTTTCATGTCGCAACTACCGGCCGGCCCGGGCCGGTTTTGATTGATGTGCCTAAAGATATTACTGATCCGAATATAAAAGTAACGTATAAATATCCTAAAAAAATAACCATGCGTTCCTATAACCCGGCTGTAAGCGGCCACAAGGGACAGATCAAGAAAGCCGTTGATATGCTGTTGGCTGCAAAACGACCGATGATTTATTCAGGTGGTGGCGTAATTTTAGGGGAGGCCAGTAAAGAACTGATTGAATTGACAAGGATGCTGGGTTATCCAATCACTAGCACTTTGATGGGATTAGGGGCTTATCCGGCGACTGATACGCAGTTTGTCGGCATGTTGGGTATGCACGGAACTTATGAAGCCAATATGGCGATGCATGAAAGCGATGTAATACTAGCTGTCGGTGCGCGTTTTGATGACAGGGTGACCGGTAAGTTGGCCGAGTTTTGTCCTTATGCCAAAATCATTCATATTGATGTGGATCCGGCTTCTATTTCCAAGACAGTTAAGGTGGATATTCCAATTGTCGGTGAAGTTAAACCGGTTTTGGAGCAGATGATTGCTTTAATTAAAGGCAGTAAAAAGCCAGCGAAAGCCGCCCTGGAAGCCTGGTGGAGTCATGTTGAGAATTGGCGTGCGGTTAACTGCCTGGAATATGATCAGGAAAGTAGACTTATCAAGCCACAGTATGTCGTTGAACAACTGTATGAAGTGACTAATGGAGATGCTTTTGTGACTTCGGATGTAGGGCAACATCAAATGTTTGCCGCTCAATACTATCACTTTGATAAACCGCGGCGCTGGATTAACTCTGGCGGCTTGGGGACGATGGGGTTCGGTTTGCCAGCGGCTATCGGCGTCAAGTTGGCGTTTCCTGACGCTGATGTTGCCTGTATTACCGGTGAAGCCAGTATTCAAATGTGCATACAGGAATTATCAACAGCATTACAGTACAATACACCGGTCAAGATCATTAATTTGAATAACCGTTACATGGGAATGGTGAGGCAATGGCAGGAATTTTCTTATGAAAGTCGTTATTCACAATCCTATATGGATACCATTCCTAATTTTGTAAAATTGGCTGAAGCTTACGGCCATGTGGGTATTCGTGTTGAAAAACCGGAGCATGTCAGAGGCGCTCTTGAAGAGGCTTTTGCCATGAAGGAGCGTACCGTATTTCTGGATTTTATTACCGACAGAACTGAAAATGTCTATCCAATGATTGAAGCGGGTAAGGCGCATCATGAGATGAAGTTAAGAACGGCTGCGCCTGACAGGGAGTTATCATAATGAGGCATATTATTTCGATTTTGATAGAAAATGAAGCCGGAGCATTATCCAGAGTATCCGGGCTGTTTTCAGCCCGCGGGTATAATATTGAGTCATTGACCGTTGCGCCGACCGAAGATCCCAGTCTTTCGCGCATGACTTTAGTGACTCGGGGAAATGATGAGATTATTGAGCAAATTACCAAGCAGTTAAACAAGCTGATTGATGTGGTCAAGTTGATTGACCTGGCTGAATCTGTACATGTTGAACGGGAGCTGATGTTGGTCAAGATAAAAACCACAGAGAATACCCGGGAAGAAATCAAACGTATGGTGGATATTTTTCGCGGTAAAATCATTGATGTGACGCGAACCAGTTATGTTGTTGAAATGACCGGGCCATCCGAGAAGTTGGATGCTTTCATCAAAGGAGTGGAAGAAGACAGTATTATTGAAGTGGTACGTTCAGGCCCAACCGGTATTTCACGCGGAGAAAAAGGTTTACATTTATAACCGGTGGTTTTTGTCAAGAAATTTACCCGCCGGTTGGGCTTTTTGGCCACCTTAATTTATGTTGTGACATCAGGTGCATAGTACACTATGTGTCTGATGGCGTTTCTTGAAGACAAGAAAAGTCGAGCAACGGGTAAATGTTCTTACCGACAGGCACCTAAATAGATTTCCTCTGGAAATTGATAATTAATTAACAGAAAACGAGAAAACTCATGCAAGTTTATTACGATAAAGACGCTGACCTTTCAGTTATCAAAGGTAAAAAAGTAGCGATTATTGGTTATGGTTCACAAGGTCATGCACATGCAAACAACCTGAAAGACTCCGGTGTTGATGTTGTGGTTGGATTGCGTGCCGGATCTACTTCTGTTGCTAAAGCCGAGGCATCCGGTTTGACCGTTAAAGAAGTGCCGGAAGCCGTTTCCGGCGCTGATGTTGTGATGATTCTGACCCCGGATGAGTTTCAATCTCAACTATACAAAACAGTTATTGAGCCAAACTTGAAACAGGGTGCGGCTTTGGCATTTGCGCATGGCTTTGCCATTTTGTATAACCAGATCGTGCCGCGTGCTGATCTGGATGTCGTTATGATTGCACCTAAGGCGCCGGGTCATACCGTACGTTCCGAATTTGTGCGTGGTGGCGGTATTCCTGATTTAATTGCGATACATCAAGATGCTTCAGGAAGCGCTAAAGATATTTGCCTGTCTTATGCGTCTGCCATCGGCGGTGGGCGTTCCGGTATTATCGAAACGACTTTTCGTGACGAAACCGAAACGGATTTGTTCGGTGAACAATCGGTATTATGCGGCGGTGCGGTTGAATTGGTTAAAGCCGGTTTTGAAACTCTGGTTGAAGCAGGGTATGAACCTGAAATGGCCTACTTTGAATGTATGCACGAATTGAAACTGATTGTTGATTTGATGTTTGAAGGCGGTATTGCCAATATGAACTATTCTATCTCCAATAATGCCGAGTATGGCGAGTACGTGACCGGCCCACGGGTGATTAACGAAGAAAGTCGTCGGGCTATGCGAGAGGCATTGAAAAATATTCAAAACGGTGAATATGCTAAACGTTTCATTGTCGAAGGCATGACAGGATACCCTGAAATGACAGCAAGACGTCGTTTGAATGCCGAGCATCCTATTGAGCAGGTGGGCGCCAAATTACGTGCGATGATGCCATGGATTGAAGCGAATAAAATTATTGATAAGTCTAAAAACTAAACGATAAAAGTCATATGAATAAACCAAAAAAAGTTGCATTATTAACTGCAGGTGGACTGGCGCCGTGCT
>CAYNIU010000070.1:0-12128 GCA_964397365.1 uncultured Methylomarinum sp.
AGAAATCGGAGCCTTGCAGGCGGCTGGCTATCAACAAGAAGTTAAGGAAGTCGAAAAAATAAAAACAAAAAAGACTGTAGTAGTTCAGACCCGATCGGACAGTTACCGGTTGGAGTTGACATATACAATATGTTGTAAAAGAGATCAAGGGGTTAGCCAACTTGATATTTTAAGATTGCTGCCTCTTTCTCTTGATTTTAAATTTGCTTAATTGCTTTGTTTTATATATTCTTACTTAGTATTACTTTTATAAGGGGCTTAATTATGCAATCCACATCAGTTACAAGCAAAGGTCAAATAACCATTCCCAAGCATATTCGCCAACAACTTGGAATCCGTAAAGGAAGTAAATTGGAGGCTGCTATCGTGGGAAATCATATTGAATTGTATATTGATAACATACCACCCAATGTTACATCTACTGGCTTTGCAATGTTGAAAAGCAAGCGCCCTGCCGTACCAACAGATTTTGACCCTGCAAGTTTATTAAACAATGATAGGACTTGATACTAATATTTTAGCTCGCTACTACATTCAGGATGAAGCAGATACAGAAGCTGAAAAACAACATAAGACAGCTCGAAAATTGGTGGAATCGGGCGAACCATTAATGGTTTGCAAAACGGTTATCCTTGAATTTGAATGGGTAATGCGAGGTTATTATCAATTTACTTCCTCTGATGTTAGTGCTGTTTTTCAACATTTATTATCTTTGGAACACATAATGGTAGAGGATTATGAGGCTATTCAGCGAGCAATTGCCAACTTTGAACTTGGCTTCGACTTTGCTGATGCTCTACACCATGCCAGCTATAAAAATTGCACTAGCGTAGCTTCTTTTGATGATAAAAAATTTGCGAGGCGTGCCAAACGAAATGGTTTGATGCCTTCTATTATAGTACCAAAATAAAAAAAATTCAAGTTGTGTACAGAGATAGCAGCAATTCCCGTTGAAGAAATTCAAATGTAAAAAACACCCCATCAAGGGAAGTATCTTTTTTCAAGACGAGCGAAACTGCTATCGGTAAATTACGATAGTATTTCATAGGCTGGTTTGTCCTGAAAAACCTCTCTTCGAACCTCACAGGTCACGGCACTCATTCAGGATGTGTCAATGGTTATCGCGGATGGCTTGACCAGAACATTTTGCCGAGTTGCAACAATTTTAGACCGCGTAACATCAGATAGTAATTCGCATTCTGCCAATCACTATCTTATAATTAAACGTTTAAGTTTTTAGAGTCCATAATAGGAAGATAATATGAAAAAAGGTTCACTATTTGTTTCGCTCATTTCACTGTTATTTACAGGGGCGGTATTTGCTCACGGGCCTGTAAGAGCAAAAATGACAGCTTCTATAACTATTGATGCGTCAGCAGATAAGGTATGGGATGTTATCAAAAATTATGATGATATGTCCTGGCATCCGGGGATTAAAAGTGCTACTGCAGATAAAGGTAATAAAAAAGGCTCTGTTCGCATCCTGACTTTAGCAAATGGCGGGACAATTACCGAAGAAATGAAAGCTTATAAGGCCGATAAAATGTCTTATAAATATAAAATCACTGACATGGGTTCGGTGGGTACAGTGCATCATGCCGGGCAGGATGAAGATATTCCAGTTTTGCCCGTTGAAAATTATGCGGCGACTTTATCAGTAAAAGATAAAGGCGGAAAATCAGAAGTCACTTGGGTTGCGACTTACTATCGCGCTTATGTTAACAACAATCCACCAGAAGAATTGAATGAAAAAGCAGCTGATAAAGCCGTGACAGCTGTTTTAACAGACGGTTTGACCAGCCTGGCGCAAAAATTTGACAGTAGCGCCAGTGCATCTGATGTAAAAATCAAGATTAAGCGTTGATTAAAATTCATTAATACACGTCGGTTCCCATATGTTCTGTATGGGAACCTATTTAGTTGTCCTTTCAAATATAAATCCGGGCTTTTAACAAATGATTTTTCACTATGATTAACAAGTTAATTATGACTTCAGCCTTTACGGTTCTGTTAAACAGTATTGTGTGTGCTGAACCTTATGCTTTTATTAGTAATCAACTGGATAACAGTGTTTCAGTCATTGATACTGAAAAGCAGACGGTGATAAAAAATATTGTCGTTACCGGAAAACCGGCTGGAGTCGCTGTTAATCAGTTGTTACAGCAGGTTTATGTCAGCACCCCCGATGGCGGCGGTTTTGCAATTATAGACAGCCAAAAACTGGCGGTTATAGATAAGGTCAAGGTCGGTGGCGCTTCTTTGGGTATCGCAGTAGATCGGCAGGGAAAAAGGGTGTTTGTAGCTGATTGGTATGAAAATACAGTTGATATTTTTGATACCGATTCATTTACCCGAATTAAAACGCTTCAGGTTGGAAAATCACCTTCCGGTATGATTGTAAGCCATGATAATCGCTGGTTATATGTTGCCAACCGCATGGATGACAGTATTTCCCAAGTGGATTTGAAAACATTGAGAATCAGAAATACAACAAAAGTTGGCGCTCATCCTTTTGGGATTACCGTGTCTCATTCAGGACAAAGGATTTATACGGCTAATGTTGAAAGTGATGATGTCACTGTACTGGAATCTGGTCATTTAAGACCCCTAGCAACGATCAAGGTAGGAGGGCGGCCTTATGCCTCTGCATTAGCTGTGAATGACAGTCTGTTATTTGTAACCAATCAGGATGATGGCAGTGTTTCTGTTATTGATACCCGTTCATTGAAGGAGATTGCTGTAATTGAGGTGGGTGAAAAACCGGAAGGAATCAGTACTCATCCTGATGATTATCATGTTTATGTGGCAAACTGGTTTGATGGTACTGTATCGGTGATAGATGCCAATGCTTTGAAGGTGATCAAAACGATTGTGGCCGAAGAAGGCAGCAGGGCTTTTGGTGAGTTTGTTATTAAGTAGTCTATATTGGCAACGGTGTTATTTATGATAGACTTCGCTTTGATTTTTGGATTAAAAAAGAGGATGTAACATGGCTGAGACTGTTGACGAATTAACAGTATCCTATGAAGACGGTGGTATAGAAACAGTTAAAGAACTGGATAAAAAGGTGTTAAGCAAAGGTGCTTGGGCTACGGTTATTTACCGCTATCAGGACTGGAATCGCAGTAAAGAGGAATACGGCTCCGATAAATTCACCATTCGTCGCTATCAGAAAAGAAATGGCGAATATCAGCAAAAGTCTAAGTTCAATATTTCCAGTGAGAAGCAGGCCAAGGAGATTATTGATGCCTTAAAAGACTGGATAGGCGAAGATTAGTCAAGCCATTCAATAATATGGTCTTCAAGGTTGTCGACTTCTGATTCTTTCATTGCATAGCTGCTGATAGCTACGCCGGCCTCCTGCACTGATTTTTTATTAGCGGAAATCAACGGATGCCAATCGGGTAAGGTTTTGCCATCAGTTAACAGTCGATAGGCGCAAGTTGACGGTAGCCAAGTGTATTCTGAGAAGTCGTGTTGCTTTAAATCCAGACACTCGGGAACTAATATACATCGTTCCGAATAACGAGTACAGCGACAGGTTTCCAGGTTAATCAGGTTGCAGACTACGCTGGTATAATAGATATCGCCGCTATCTTCATCTTCCAATTTGTTCAGACAGCATTTTCCACAGTTGTCGCATAATGATTCCCATTCTGCCGTAGTCATTTCCGCGAGAGTTTTTGTTTCCCAGAAGTTATTCATAGTTTCATTTTTTCCATCAGATAACACAGACAGTCCTGTTTGATCACTTGCTCATCAAGTGTCAGCATGGATGGCATGGTTCTGCGTTTTAGTTGTAACTCATTATTATTAAGTACAAAAAAATCATCAGTAATGATTTTTCCGGTTTCATTCAGAGCTACTACAGGAAATTCGTCACAGTGATTGACTGTTCCCAACATGGTTCCCGCTGCAATTTCAGTAAAATTCATTCTTTCCAGATCTTTATCCAATAATAAATCACATTTTTCAGAATCAAAACTGAACGAAATATTTTCCTTTACTTTGATTTGAGCGACAGTATGGTAAATATCAATATCGCAAACGGGGATTGAATGATTTGCCAATGCTGTCAGATTTAAGCAGCTGTTTAAAAATTCAAAAGCATGTTCTACACCATGTTTTTGACCGGGGCGTCCACATTCCAGAGTAACCGATGGACAAAGATTGGCAAAGGCGGCGGATTGAACGCCTTTAGGGTGGATGAAATAGACAACCAGTCGACCAAATAATGAGGCCAGTTGTATAAACTGATTATCCAGTTTATTAATGCAAGCGTAGTGAGGATTTAAACCGGTGTTGTTGTGAATATCCAGGCTGGCAAATGGTTCTCTGGCTTTCATGACATCAAAAACTTCCTGCATTAATAATGTTTCTTTACAGGGGGGTATTTCTGTACCCGGCCAGATACGATTGAAATCGGGTTGATTTTCCAGGCGACGCAGCCCGAATCTGGCGGCATGAATATTACCCAAAAAAACAGACAAAGATCGAGGTAATGTCTGTTTTTTAAACTTTTGCAACAATTGTTGCAAGGCTAAGAAACCGGTAGGTTCATTGCCATGTAATAATACCGAAACAAATAAGGGGTCAGGTTGTTGACCTTGTAGATGAATCAGCGTTGGCTCAGGTAGTATTTGATATAAAGTCTCCGGGGCAGTGGTTAAAATTTCTTCAGGCAAATAGTCCAGTTGTTGTAGTTTTGACATGTCAATGAGCGCTCCACTCGCCAACCGGCTTTCCTGATTGCTGGTTTTTTAAATAAGTTTTAGTCATTGATTTGAAATCTTTTCCTTGTTCGTGAATGAAATGGTGCTGCCATTGACTGCCATTTTGTTTATTGTTCAGTCTTTGCAGGATTATATCCAGATAATCTTCACAGTCACAATGACTGATTCCCAGTGAGTGGAGTCCTAAAACAGCACGGCTGATCAGCTCTTTTTCTAGTAGCTTGTGAATACGAATTTTGTTGCCATTGACCCAGGAAATATGAGCATCCAATCCGTAACGGGCAGCTTGGTAAAAATTATACTTGGCTTGAGAAAAAGGCATGGGCAGACCTTTTTCGATAATTTCGTCACACAGGTGTTTTGCCAAACCATAATAAAACGCTGCATTGGCAATAGAGTCTATTGTTGTGGGGCCGGCGGCAGGTGTCCGGTGTTCAATTCTGATGTGCGGTGAGCCATCATCATCAAAACCTATCAGGGGCCGGTTCCAACGCCATATTGTACCGTTGTGTAGCTTCAAATGGGCGAAGGCTTCTGTAGGGGTATCCATGATTTCTGGTAACAAGACCGGGAAATGATCCAGGTTTTCGGAGAAACATTCCAAAATTGATTTTCTGGCATAATCAGTGCCGAAGCTAACCCGTTTTAGGGGGCCTTGTGAAGCGCCAGCATAGCCGCCGGTTTCGATGGCCTGTTCAAACAAGGGAATACGTGATTCATGCCATAAATCTTTACCAAATAAAAAGGGCGCATTGGCGCAAATTGCAACCATAGCAGCAGATGCAATAAGCGAAGCATTATAAAAGTGATGGGCAATGTCCAGTGGCAACTGGATATGAATTTGCAAAGAAGTGGTTGCAGATTCCAGCATGACATCGTGATGATCCATTTTCAGGTGTTCATTACCCGTAATATCTAGGCGAACCGGCTTACCGCGAGATTGCAAAATTTGTTTGTTCAGTGCCCGATAACGGTTTAAATTCGACATATTGGCCAGAGTAAGGTCACTTGGTTTAAGGGTTGGCAGAATACCAATCATGAGCAGTTGATTGTTTAATGATTCCGCGTGCCTAAAAGCGGTGTTCCAGGTGGATTGCAATTGTTTATACATGCGGCTGAAAGCATTGCCGGCCAGAGGGGTTGGAGTACTGTTCAGTTCAATATTGAATTTTGCCAGTTCTTCAAATGCCAGAGGATGATTTAAGGTTTTTAAATAGCGCTCGTTGATCGGTGAAGGCTGACTATTGCTATCCAAAATCCAGGCTTCAATTTCAAAACCGGCAACGGGTGTGCGTGTTGAAAATCCTTTTTTAGCAAAAATATGATCGAGTAAAAGCGTTTCCTGCCTGAGTTTCTGATGAAAACGATCAAAGTCGCCTGGGTTGAATTCTGAGAAAGAAATTTCCTGGCCCATAGAATTAGTGAATATATTGAAAAAAATTGTTTAATCTAACAAATCCCAAACCGGACGACTACCATTGGGTAGTGAGGGCATACGCCCTAATTCGACCCATTTATTTTTAGGAGTGTGGAAGTCAGAGCCTTGTGAAGCGCAAAGTCCGAATAGCTGGGCATAGTAATGACTGCGATGAATATCATCTGCGGTACTACGGCCGGTGATCACTTCAATACCTTGTCCACCAGCTTGTTTAAAAGCGGTCAGTGCTCTTTTCATCCAGCTGGCGGTTAATTTATAACGTAAAGGGTGGGCTAATATTGCAATACCGCCGCTACTGTTGATCCATTGCACCGCTTCACTTAATTCAGCCCAAATAGTGGAGACATAAGCCGACTTACCTTGGCCTAGATATTTGTCAAATGCTTCTTGTTGAGAGCCGACAAAATTTTGAGCCACTAAATAATCAGCAAAATGTAAACGGGTAATCATGCCGCTTCCGGCAGATTTTTTAACAGCCTCATAAGCTCCTGTGATCTGTTTTCTAGTCAGTTTGTCAGCAATCTTTTTTGCCCGTTCGGAACGAATATGCTGTTGTTTTTCAATCCCTTGAAGCAATGTGGGTTGTTCGGGGTCAATGTCCAGACCTACGATATGAAAGCATTTGTTTTTCCAGGTTGTTGATAATTCAATTCCTGGAATCAGGCGAATACCGACTTTGTCAGCCGTTTGTTGTGCCTCTGCCAGTCCGTTGATGGTGTCATGGTCGGTTAAAGCTAATGCTGTAACGCCATGTTGATGAGCGCGTTGTACCAGTTGAGTGGGGGATAATGCTCCATCAGAGGCAGTGGAATGACAGTGTAAGTCGTATTTTTCCATAATTATTGATATTCTCCATACAATTTCGCATAAAGACCGTTTTTTCGGATTAAAGTTGCATGGTTGCCTTGTTCACAAATTTTTCCCTGCTCAAAAACATAGACGTGATCAGCCTGTTTTACTGCACTTAGGCGGTGAGCGATGATAATAGTGGTTTTGTTTTTCAAAAAATCATTTAACGCCAGGTGTAGATTATATTCAGTTGCACTGTCCAGAGCCGAAGTTGCTTCATCGAGAATAACCACTTTAGGGTTGCTGATAATCATACGGGCAATGGCCAGGCGTTGGCGTTGCCCACCAGACAGACGCATACCGTGTACACCGATAATGGTATCCAGACCGTCTTTCAATTCAGCAATGGTCGATTTTAATTGGGCTTTTTCCAGCGCCAGCCATAAATCCCTGTCGTCAATATGACGACCCAAAGTAAGGTTGATTCTGATGCTGTCATTGAAAAGAGCAGGATGCTGTAATACGGTGGCAACATGTTCGCGAACTACTTCCAGACCAATTTGATTAATTGGAATATCATCAAAATAAATCATTCCCCGGTCAGGTGGATATAAACCGATCAGCGTTTGTGCCAAAGTTGACTTACCGCCGCCACTAGCACCCACCAGTGCAATTCTTTCACCGCGATTAATAGTTAAATTAATACCATTCAGAACAGGTTCTTTTTTATAACTGAAGTGCAGATTTTCAATTTTTACGGAAACGGTATTGTTGGTAAAAGGATTGGCCAGATGAGGATAATGCGGTTCCTGTTTCAGGGCATTGAGTTGGTTTATCCGATTTAATGCGGCTTTAGCGGCAAAAAAAGCATGTTGAATACCTAGTATTTCCTGAACCGGTGACATCATAAACCACAAATATCCGAATACTGCCAGCATTTGACCTATACTAAGATCTGAATAGAGTACCATCAACATGGCTGTAGCTCTGAAAATATCAAATCCAAACAAGAAAACCAGAAAACTTAAGCGTCCGGCAGCATCACTTTTCCAGGTAAAGGTAGTGGAGTGATTTTTAACCATTTGAGCCGAATCTATCAGTTGTCGGCAGTAGTGTTTCTCGCGATTGCTGGCTCTGATTTGATGGATGGCTTCTAAAGTTTCGGTAAGGGATTGTTGAAAAATTCCATAAGCTCTGTTTTCTTTGGCTTTAAGGTCTTTGATGCGTGAACCTATGGCTCTGGCAAAGTAAATGACAACCGGATTGAGGAATAAAATAAACAGTCCAAGTTGCCAGTGCATCCATAACAAAATAACCGCAGTGCCGATAACAGTTAAGCTGGCCATCAATAGTTTACCGATGGTGGTGCCTATAAAAGTATCAATGGTGTCAAGATCGGTCACCAGATGGGTAATCACTGTGCCGCTGCCCAGACTTTCATATTCCGACATGGAAATAAATTGCAGATGATGGATCAGATTTTTACGGATACGAAAAATGACATCTTTGGCAATGAATGAAAACTGTCTTGTTTGAATGATATTCAAAATCAGTGCAAACAGTCTCAATAATAAACTGGATAGCAGGATAGCGCCAATATAGACAATTGGCAGTTGCCAGTTAGAAGGGATAAAGTCATTAATAAAGGCGACAGTGACACCGGGTTTATCAAGCAATACTTCATCAACCAGTAGCGGCATTAGCAGTGGCACAGGAACACTGGCCAGAGTCGCCAGTAGAGCTATAAAATGAGCCGCAAACAGTTCTTTTTTATGTTCTAATGCAATTTTATAGATATAGGACCAAGAATATTGTGCTTGGGCAGGGCGTGAAGGGGTCGTCACAGTGTGGGAATGTTGAGCAGTGTTAAATCTTTTAATTATAGCGGCCTGTCGTTTTTTTGGAAAAAATATTGTTTCGCCATTTTGGCAGCATTTAAATGTCTAGTAAAAAAAAGCCAATCATTATAGTTGTTTATTTGCTGGTAATGTTAAGTTATCCGGTTATCGCAACATCATCTCGAAACGAGTTAAGAGAAAAATTTCTGCGTGCAGAAAAAACCATTGTCCAGAAGAATGATAAAGAATATTTTGAACTAGCGCAGCAATTAAAACATTATCCTTTATATCCATATTTGCAATATCAATGGCTAGCTAAAAATTTGCAGCGAGTTCAAGCTGTTCAAAATTTCTTGCTGGAATATCGTTCAACCCGTTATGCTGCTTTATTAAGGAAAAAATGGTTGCGTTATCTGGCTAAAAAGAAGGACTGGGGTCAATTAATCAAGCATTATCGAAGTTCCAGTAGTGCAGAATTGCAATGTTATTACAATATAGCCAAATATAATACCGGACAAAAAAAAGCCGCATTGACGGCAGCCCAAAAATTATGGGTGGTCGGGAAATCACAACCGGTGGCTTGTGATCCGTTATTTAACTGGCTAAAGTCTTCAAAATATTTTACCCGGGAGATGTTGTGGCGACGTTTTCAAGCCGCTCTTAATAAAGGACGATTGCCGCTGGCAAAATATGTGCGAAGATTAATGATGCGTAAAGATCAGAACATTGCCGCGTTATGGATAAAAGTTCACCTAAAACCAAAATTGATTACAAAATCTGACAATTGGCATCAGGGGTATAAACAAGCAGGGTTGATATTTGCTCACGCCATCAACCGCATTGCCAGGCGTAACTCAGCAGAAGCTGTTGTAATCTGGGATGCACAGCGACAGAACTACAGCATTCCGAAAGCTCACATAGATCAGATAGAAAGACGACTGGCTTTAGGATTGGCGTTGCGGCGCGATAAAAATGCATACAGACGTTTGGAAAAGCTACAGAAAACAGATGGCGTGTTGAGGGAATGGCAGGTTAGAACAGCGTTGAGTGAACGCAATTGGCAGCATGTCAAAGAATCGTTGGAGAATTTAACGGCAGCGGAAAAAAAGAAAAATAACTGGCAATACTGGCAGGCCAGAATGTACGCTAAACTGGGGGAAGAACAACGGGCTCAGGAAATTTATCGGCATTTAGCTCATAACAGAAGCTTTTACGGTTTTTTATCAGCCTATAAGTTAAAAAAAAACATCAATATAGCTGATCAGCCGCTGCTTGTTTCAGGCGCAGAAATCAGCAGGCTTGAGCAACTCAATGAATTTCAGGCGGTTACAGAATTGATCGCCATCAATAGAAAACTGGAAGCAAAAAGGCAATGGTGGTATGCAGTCAGCAAACTGGATAGAAAGGAGCTTATGATTGCCGCCAAGCTGGCGCAAAAATGGCGTTGGGAGCAAGTGGCTATTTTCACTATCGCTAAAGCGAAGCACTGGGATGATGTGGCATTGAGATTTCCGATTAAATATTCTGAACAAATTAAACTGAATGCCAAACAGCGTAATCTTGATCCTGCTATTGTGCTCGGGTTAATTCGCCGGGAAAGCGCTTTTGATGAAAAAGCTCGGTCACCGGTTGGAGCCAGAGGTTTAATGCAGATTATGCCCAAAACAGGAAGACAAATTGCTCGTGGACTGAAGGAAAAATGGCGCTCTGAGAGTAGTTTATTTAATCCGCAGTTGAATGTTAAATACGGCACTTTCTACTATAAACAATTATTAAATCAATTTAATGGACACTACGCGCTGGCCGCCGCCGCATATAATGCCGGGCCTCACCGGGTTAAACGCTGGCTGCCGCGGCAACAGCCTGTTGCAGCGGATATTTGGATAGAAACCATTCCCTTTAAAGAAACCCGCGCCTATGTTTTTGCTGTATTAACTTATGCTTTGATATACCAGCAACGAATGAATAGAAATGATTTAAAAATTAAAGATTTTATGCGTGATGTTTTGCCGGGATGAAAATTGAGCTGATTTTTTCTCCAGACTGGGAGATAATATAAAGATAATGTAGCTTTCAGATTACTGTTGTTTGTCTTAAAAGCAGGTGGGATTATATTTCACGTGGCCATAAGCTGTCGAAGTGTAAATAAGTTATTAATCTTATTTTAAGTCGTTATGGTATCAACAAATGGTATGCTGAACAGTTAGCCGATGAAGATTAAGATCAGGTAAATATTTGATGGAGAAACAGCATAGTTTTACGCGCGAAGAATTATTAATGTCCGGTCGGGGGGAATTATATGGCCCGGAAAATGCGCAATTACCCCTTCCCAATATGTTAATGATGGATCGTATTACACATATTTCAGACGAAGGTGGTCAATACGGTAAAGGCGAAATCATTGCTGAATTGGATGTTACCCCTGATCTGTGGTTTTTTGATTGTCATTTCCAGGGTGATCCGGTAATGCCTGGTTGTTTGGGGTTAGATGCCATGTGGCAGTTAATTGGTTTTTTCTTGTGTTGGTCAGGTGGCCCAGGTAAAGGCCGTGCTTTGGGGTGTGGTGAAGTAAAGTTTACCGGTCAAGTATTGCCGACAGCGAAGAAAGTGACTTATAAAATTGATTTGAAACGGGTGATTATGCGTAAGTTAGTGATGGGGATTGGTGACGCTACGATGGAAGTTGATGGAAAAGTCATTTATGAAGCCAGGGATCTGAGAGTCGGTTTGTTTACCTCCACTAAAGATTTCTAAAGGTCATTGTATATATGAGTCGTAATAGTATGAAAAGAGTTGTGGTAACAGGTTTAGGCATTGTTTCCAGTATTGGTAATAATCGTGATGAAGTCGTCGATTCGCTTAAACAAGGGCGTTCTGGAATTGTATTTGCTGAAGATTATCAGGAACTGGGCTTTAGAAGTCATGTGCGTGGATCTATCGAGATAGACCTGAATGAATTTATTGATCGTAAAGTCAAACGTTTTATGGGAGATGGTGCGGCTTTTAACTATATTGCTATGCAGCAGGCCGTTGCTGATTCAGGATTGAAAGACAATGAAGTCTCAAATGCCCGTACAGGCTTGGTGATGGGCTCAGGAGGTCCGTCCACATCCAATCTGGTTGAAGCGGCTGATATACTACGTTCAAAAGGTGTTAAAAGGGTAGGGCCTTATATGGTACCCAGAACCATGTCCAGTACGAATACTGCCTGTCTGGCGACCCCGTTTAAAATAAAAGGTGTCAATTACAGCATCAGCTCAGCCTGCGCCACCAGTGCTCATTGCATTGGCCATGCTATGGAACTGATTCAACTGGGTAAACAAGATGTTG
>CAYNIU010000071.1:0-12021 GCA_964397365.1 uncultured Methylomarinum sp.
CAGGCTTTTGTCGCTCATAGTATTTATTTTAGTGTGTTAGGCGAGCATGGCTGGATAGGTCTTTTTTTCTTTCTTTTGTTGTTTTATATGGGCTGGCGTAATTGTGGCCTTTTAATAAAAAATTGTCAGGATTTGGAACAGTTAAAATGGATTGCAAATTTAGCAAAAATGATAAAAGTAGGACTATTGGCCTATTTTTCAGGTGGCGCATTCTTAAGCTTATCTTATTTTGATTTGCCTTGGCATTTTTTGGCGATTATTGTTGTACTTAAAGAAATTGCCAATAATGAAATCACTAAAACTTCTAAAATAAAAGTACCAGAACCATCAATTGAGACTAGTCCAAATAGAGTCAAACTATCAGATCAAGGGTTTATTCGCTAGAAATTGTCGGTAAGAGTAATTATGGATATAGAAAAATTTTTAAAAGCAATGTTGCAACAACACTTACAATTGAAAGATGAGGTTAATAACTATACAAAAGAAACGCCACTATTAGGCGCAATACCTGAACTGGATTCAATGGGAGTTGTTAATATTATTACAGCTATTGAAGAAAACTTAGGGTGTGTAATTGATGATGATGAGATTAGCGCGGAGAGTTTTGAAACTTTTGGCAGTTTAATGGAATTTGTAGAAAGTAAGCTATGAGTGATATAAATGCCAAGTATATTGATATTGCATTGCAACCACAATATATTGATGGAACAAAAGGCCAGTTATTCACACTTTTTTATCCGCCATCCAATGAACAACAAACCGTTTTTTTATTTTTACCTTCGTTTGCCGAGGAACTGAATCGCTGCCGTGTGATGGTGGCAATGCAGGCTCGACAATTGGCCGAACAGGGGTATGGTTGCTTATTGCTTGATTACTATGGAACGGGGGATAGTGAAGGAGATTTTTCTGAAACCCATTGGCAACAATGGAAAAGTGATGTTGAATCCGCTTATCAATGGTTGTCTGATAAGGGATATGGGAATGTTGCTATATGGGGACTGAGGTTAGGGGGGTTATTAGCAGTAGATGAGGCCATTAAGAATCCAGAACGATATAAGCGCATTCTATTGTGGCAACCTGTTTTGGATGGAAAGCAGTATTTAACCCAGTTTCTTCGTGTACGTATTGCCATGTTGATGGATCGTGGATTAGATAAGGAAACAACTCAGGAGATGCGAAAGTCTTTAGAACAAGGACATAGTGTTGAAGTGGCCGGTTATGAAATAACATCGCAGTTGTTGAAAGGAATTGATAACCAAAAAATGCTGAATTATGAAGTTTCAAGTCATCTGCCCCTGATTGATTGGTTTGAAGTGGTTATGGATGAGGAATCTGATTTATCCGTTTCGACGCAGAGAGTTCTTAGCAATTGGAGTGATAAGGGTATTGCCTATAAGATGCATACTTATACCGGAGCCTTTTTTTGGCAATTACATGAACGTGAGTTAACACCCGAGTTGTTAACTAAAACTAATCGGGCTTTACGAGGCTAGTACAGCAGCTATTTTTCTTTGACGGATGATATACTCTAAAAGTCGTTGAAATATCAGATCAATATTGAGCGCTTATCTCTCAGACTGATTTTGAACAGCGAAGTATATATGCTGAAACACACAGAATATTGACTTGAAAACTGAATGAATGTAAAAGAAATTCCCTTGCTTATAGAGTGTCAAGGGGCGCCACAAATAGGTATTATGCATCAACCAGAACAGGCTAAAAAGACCGCCATTGTTGTGGTAGTTGCTGGTGGGCCTCAATATCGGGTGGGGTGTGCCCGGCAAATTATTCTCTGGAGCCGCAGACTGGCTTCCGAAGGTTTCCCCGTTTTACGCTTTGATTACCGGGGCTTTGGTGACAGCGGAGGTGAATTTAAAGGCTTTGAATTTATAGACGACGATATTCAAAGTGCAATTGATTGTATTTTTCAAGAAATACCTGAATTGGAAGATATTGTCCTTTGGGCAGAATGTAACGCCGCATCATCTGTCATGATGTATGCCTGGAAAGATAGGCGCGTTAAAAAACTGATTATGCAAAACCCCTGGGTACGTAATGAAGCTACTCAGGCGCGAACCTATCTTAAACATTATTATTTAATACGCTTGATGCAAAAAAGTTTTTGGATAAAACTTCTGCATTTTCAGTTTAATCCGATCGAGTCTTTAAGATCTTTTATAAATTTATGGCAAAGCGCCAAACAAATAAACAAAAATACGATTACTGCACATCAAGAATTTGAACAATTAGCAAGCTATCAGGAAAAAATGTGTGAAGGGTTGATCAGATTTAAAGGTCAGGTTCTTTTATTTATGAGTGGCTACAGTTTGATTGGTAAAGAATTTGATGAGCTGGTTGCCAGCAGTGAGCGCTGGCAGGAGGCAATACGGAACACCCAATTAACACGAGTCGATGAAGCCGATGCCGATCATACCTTTTCTCGGGCCGTTGATCGGGAAAAATTAATTAATAACGCCGTTAACTGGTTAAAACAATGACAGAATCCCCTTTTTTCTCCATTATTATCCCAACTCGTAACCGCGGGGATGATTTACAAATCTGTCTGGATGCAATTAATCAGCAATCTTTTAGTGATTATGAAGTGTTGATTTTAGATGATGGCTCTGACAAGGATATTCGTGAGCAACATCAGCAAAGACAAAAACAATATGATACACGTTTTCAATGGTATGAAATCAATGGCCCTGATTCATTAGGTTCAGGACCATCGGCTATTCGTAATATAGGTATAGAAAAAGCTAAAGGGCGCTATGTTGCTTTTTGTGATGATGATGATTGCTGGCAGTGTGAAGATCATTTAACTGTGGCTGCTCAGGCGTTAAAAAAGACTAATGCCCAAGTCTTTTTTTCCGGTATGCAAATCAAAAATGAACAGGGAAAAGTTGTTATTGACTGCCAAATGAAACAAGTGAGCAATATTGCCTTAGAACAGGGAAAGCAGGAGATTGAAGGTGTTTATTCATTAACGGTAGAACAAATCTTGCAGTATCCTGATTATGCACACTTAAATATCACAATAGTCAATAAAGAGTTGTTAAATCAATTAGCTGGCTTTTGGCCGCACACTTGTTTTGCAGAAGATGTAGACTTATTTGTCAGAGTGTGTGATAAGGCGCAAGGTATATTATTCAGACCAGAAATATGCGCCACTCATTTTGCTCCCGAAAAACGTCAGGCAGTCTCTGTGTCTAATCAGTTGAGTTTGCAAGATAAACGGCTTTTAGAAATCAGCGTTTATCAACACCTGTTACTTAGTTGTGAAAACTGTGCGGCGCTTAATTATGCCAGAAAGAGCCTGGCAATTACGGAGAAAATGTTAACCGAAGAATTAGTGACAGAAAAAAAATCTATTGCGGCCAGAATTTTTTCGGCTTCTGCTTTGTCCGCGCTGCCTTCAGTTAAATGGGCACTATACACCATTCTGTTACGACTAAAACCATGAATCGAGTTATTTTTCACTTGAGTTTTAAAAGATGCTGATTTTTTATTAGAGAAACTGAATGCTTAATGTTTTTATCACAGTAGATACAGAGATATGGTGTAACGGCTGGAATAATTTAGATCAAAAATTTTCTGAGTACTTTAAAAAATATATATATGGATCTACTACTCAAGGTGATTATGCACTTCCCGGTACACTGAATATTTTAATGGATCATGGATTACCGGCAGTATTTTTTGTTGAACCACTTTTTTCGGCTCGTTTTGGCCTTGACCCCCTTGCAGAAATAGTGGGATTGATTCAGGAAAAGAAACAAGAAATTCAGTTGCACTTGCACCCGGAATGGGTGGATGAAGTGGGCAGTATGCTACTGAGTGATATTACCGAAAAACTTCCTCATATGACTTGTTGTAATCAGGATCAACAATCTAAACTAATTGCCTGGGGACTTGACCGACTGACCCAAGTCGGTGTAAATAATATTAACGCTTTTCGCGCTGGTGGTTTTGCAGCAAACCGGGATACCTTACGCGCTGTTGCAGAAAATGGATTAACATTCGATAGCAGTTATAATCTGGCTGGTTATCAAGGTGTTGCTGACATGGCTCCCGGTGAACGGTTAATTCAACCCCGATATATTGATGGGGTTTATGAATACCCTGTTTCAGTCATTCAGCATAAGAAAAGAAAACGTATTTTGCAAATTACCGCTTGCTCCTATCAGGAGTTAGTCAACAGTTTGAATACGGCTTATGAACAACGGATGGATTCACTGGTTATTGTGACACATAATTTCGAGTTACTGAGTCCAGATAAATCGCAAGTGGACAACTTTGTTTTACAGCGTTTTATTCGTTTCTGTAAATTTTTAGATAAAAATAGAGATCGTTTTTGTGTTCGTGGATTCCAGAATCTTTCTCCAGTTGATGTGTTTCCTCAGCCGGAAATAATAAGCGGTAATCCTGTGGCAGCCGCTCTACGAGTTGCCGAGCAGGTCGTACGCCGTTTTTGTTATCATTAGCAGGTTATTTAAGATATGACACAGTTATCTGGAGACTTTCTGATTTCAGAACGACAAAGCCAGGGCTTTACGGTTTTTTCGGGTGATTATAACCCTCTGCATGTAGATCCTGTTTATGCACGCCGTTTACAATTTGGACGCACGGTTATTCATGGTGTGCATCATTTATTACGTGCTTGTGATGAAGTAGTCTCTCAAATTAATGGACTAAACTGTCTTGAGATTAAGCGTCTGAATGCAACATTTCCAAATCCGGCCAGTATTGGTCAGAAGATTAAATATGAAGCAACGCTAACTGACGAGGATGAAACTGGCGTTATTGAAGTTCTTGCTTATTGTAACGAAAAAACAATCCTGTCTCTTCGACTGCATTTTATTAAAGCTGCACAAAGTGAACCGGGTAATGAGGTTCAAAATGGATTACCTCCACAAGAAGAACCCATTTTGCAAGATTTTCCACCGAGACATAGCCAGGGTGTTTGTGATTTATTTCTTGACAGGGCGTTGTATGCAGATTTATTTCCCAATTTGACTACCGTATTTGTACCACTACAAATGGCTCAAATAATCGCATGTACACGAATAGTGGGTATGAAATGTCCGGGGATGCATTCAATTTTTTCGAGAATCAATCTTGATTTTACTGTTGATAATTATATTTCGAAGACAATTCAGTATGATGAAGAATATAAGGATAAACGGGTTAAAATCATAAAGATTGGTGTAAAATCATTTGCTATGCAGGGGGTTTTAGATACTTTTTTTCGTCCCATTCCGGTTGCTCAACCAAACTATAAAGAAATAGCTCTCCGTGTACTCGCTGATGAATTTTCAGATCACCGAGCTTTGGTTATTGGCGGATCCCGAGGTGTTGGGGAAACTACGGCGAAAATTTTAGCGGCTGGTGGTGCAAAAGTAGCGATAACCTACAATAATGGTTTACTTGAAGCGCAAAAAGTTAAAGATGACATTAATTCGTCATCCGGGCGTGGGGCATGTCAAATTATAAAACTTGATGCTTGCAATATATTGAAGCAGCCAGCATTTTATTTTGAAAATAAATATCTGCCGACACATATTTATTTTTTTGCCTCCCCTTTTATTCAGGCCAATCGTAGTCCATATTGGAATTCTGAACTCTACCAGAATTTTTGTCGCTTTTATGTGCAAGCCTGTCATGAAATTATTACCTTATATGCCAAGGCGGCGAAAAAAGAAGAATTCAGTTTTTTTTATCCATCTACCATCTATATTGAAGAGCCTGAAAATGGCTTTACTGAATATGCTGTTGCTAAAGCAGCTGGTGAGGCTCTTGGAAAGCAGCTGCAAAGGCAATATGCAAATATGCGGTTTTTCGCCCCTAGACTGATACGAATGGCTACCGATCAAACAACAAGTATTATCCCTGTCAAATCAGAATCAACATTTGATGTGATGTATAAAGTGCTTAAAGTTGAGCGCTGATTTTTAACTCGGGTCATATAAAGTTTGTCCTTTATTTGCAGATTCAATCAGACTGTTGGTCACTTCGCTCGCCCTGGCTGCAAATAAAGGGGTATTATGAAATTTCCAATATTTTAAATCACCTGGCTGTAACAGCCTGGGTAGCTTGGCAATGTTGAATTTCCACTTAATACCATTATCGCGTAAGGTTACAGGAATTTTTTTGCCATCATCAATTACGGTAACCTTGGTCACATGCCGTTCAGTTATGGGAACTCTGGGGACAGGAAAATTCTCACCCATAATATCATCGACATGGTGTACCTGAGTCATTACATGAAAAGATTTGCCAATACCGATTACCATGGTGTTATGAGAGGCCATAAATTCAAATGGTGAACCCAGACCGGCGGGTTCAGTTGCATGTTCATGTCCTTTGGTGAGTTCCTCGGCTAATGGGCCGAGTGCAGCAACCCGATATACAGGGTGCTTGCTTTGTATTACGCCTTTTGAACGTCGAAACAATTCAGTCATCAAGCCCATCTGAGACGGGGTTCTCTTTAAGTTATATTGTGGTTGTGCTTTAAAGGTTTGTTGTATATTGCCTATTTTTGGATTACCGAAATAGAAAGTGGGCATAACCAATGTTTTTTCCGATCCACAAAAATCAATTAGCATGTGAACCAACTCCAGAGCAGATCCTGTGTACATAGGTAACATATGGTTGACTGAGCCATGAACCATTAAAATATCATATTCAGAACCAATCATTTCTTGCAGATGATCGCGTAAATCTTCTGTGTTGTAACGACCATAAAGAGTTTTAAGCACTGGGCTGAAATAATTTCGTATCGACAAGTATCTGGATCTCAGGTCGTTGAGTTTATCTTTAGATAAATGATGCTGTGCAAAATTTGATATTGAGTGAAGTACATCCATAATGTATTTTCAGCGATTATAAATTTGTTTTAAGATAATCGGTAATTGCATTTACCGAATCCAGTTTCATAAAATCTTCTACTTCCAGCTCAATATCAAATGTTTGCTCAAGAGCAATCATAAGATTTACCTGAGCCATTGAGTCCCATGTATCTATGTTTTTTGCAGAGCTGTTTTCATCAACGGCTGAATCAGGCAGGTTTAAACATTCACCAACGATTTGTTTCACTTGTTCAAGAATATTCATTAGAGTATTTTGTATTGATTTATTAAGGTGTTGAAGATAACTCTCCCAAAACATAAGGGGGGAGTCATTACAACACGGAATTATTTATAGGTGCTTAAATTATACCGATAGTTGTGTTTCGATAGGATAAGTATTTGGGTTGACGGGAGGTGATTGCAATAATGATCGATCATAACAATTTTTCTCATTCTGTGAGAATAGGTGTTCAGGGTAAAACTGAGCAACTAATTGGTTTTTATTGGTAGGAATGTATTCTCCTTGAATATCCGTAATCCCCTGACGACTTAAATATTGCATTATAGCCTCGAAAAATGCTGATTCGGCCTGACGGCCTATTACTCTACATGACATCAGAAACGTATCTATGACAACATGAGTCCGGGACATATTATGAACAAGTATCAATCCAACAATGCCACTATCTCCAAATGTATCAGCTAATGAAAACGATGCCACAAGCCAGTCTTCAGAATCAATAAATTCCTGAATTTGACGTTCATTATAACGACGTGTAGTCAAATTGAACTGATTGGTTTTCTGAGTGAGTTGAGCCAATCGTTTAACTTGTGATGCCGGATTAAGGTAGATTGTCATCTGCATTTGCAGTGAGGCAAGATATTTATCTATACCGCCACCGTCGAGTTCTATTTTCTGATGTAAAGAGCGTCGTTGTTGTTCTTGGGTGTATAGCTGAGTTTTATTCTTATCTTCTGTCGTCAAGTTTAAAACTTGCAGTCTGCTAATGTGTTCAAGGCAGAAAGGTATTTCGATCGGTTTTTTAGGGGTTTGTATGACTTGTACTTGGGGTAATTCGCGTCTTACAATGCCGCATTCATAATCGCTGTCATCAATAAAAATAAATGAATCAAGACCCAAATTAAGTTCTTGAGCCAGAGATATTAAATTTTCATGCTTAGGTTTCCAGTTGATCCTCATGGCAGAGAAATTAGCTTCACGTAAAATTTGATGCGGGTGATTCTGTAACACTTCAATGACATCTTGATGATTGTTTTTGCTACATAGAGCCAGTATAAAACCTCTTTCATTAAAACCCAAAAGACGACGTTGAAAATCGGTAAACACATTGCCGGGGTAGTCAGGCCCTAATGCAATACCGCTCATACCTTCTTCACCGATAATTCCGCCCCATAATGTATTATCCGCATCCAACACGATAACTTTTAGTTTTGGAGTTAAATCGACTGTTGCAATATCAATTAACTGACGACAAAATTCATTGGCTGCCTGCGGCTTAAATGGGAAACGGGAAGAGTACCAATAACGAGAGTCAAAAAAATTATTTCTGCCAATGTCTAACAGCAAAGTATCGAGGTCTAAAAATAAAGTGGCATCCAAATGGGTATCAATTTGTTGGGCGAGTGCTTTTTTGAATGATGACCACCATGCACTTTCCGAATAAGGATATTGGGCATCATATAACCCTAATTCTGCGTCAAAGAGAGAAGGGAGGAGGGTTAAAGCAAACCGTCCTTTTAAGTTTCCCCGAAATTGTGATAACACTCCCAGCACATGTCCGATACTTTGTTGGCAGACTTCCGTTTGCTGGGCATGATCCAGTTTGCTGATTGGGTATTTAAGTGCCGGGTGGAGATCTTCACGCTGGAGCATAAAAAGCGTTAAATCTGGTTGGTGTCTTAGCAGACCGGAACCGGTTTGTGATTCCATTACATTCATACCATAAGGCGCATGGTAAGTTAGCAAGTTGATTTCTTGTATAGCTGCATGAAATGTCAGCCAGGGGTCAAGTAGATCACTGGTATAAGAATGAATAATTCCGATCCGAAACTCTTGCTGGGCAGACGCTATGCTCTGAATATGACGAGTTAGCTTTTGTGCTTCAGGCAGTGTCAGGCTGATGGTCCAATTTGATGAACTTTCCTGTATCTCCCGAGGGGAATCTATGTGTAGAAGTTGATCAATAAGAGAATTTTTACGTGACACCTTTGCAGCTCCTGAATGTGAATTTAACACAATATTTTATGCAAAAATGGGCGGGATTCAATCACAGATAATTTGGTACGTAACCATTGTCTGATTCCTTCCCTTTTATGTTCTGTAAGGATACCCAGTATAAAAATGGTAACAAGGGTTGCACTCATTGTTTGCCAAAAATAAACAGGGCTGCCTTTTTCTCCAGAAATCAATGCGGCATAGAACTGAATAAGTGGTTGGTGGAACAAGTATAGGGTTAGTGTAAATGATGCCGCATAGCGAATTAATTTTTTTGCTGGATCAAGAAAAAAAGAAAAGCATTCTGCAATGGCGCGAAATCCGGCAAAGTTGATGAGTATTAAAAACCCCAGAACCCAGTCGCCCAGAAAATATTTTGAAAAAGCCAGTTGATAGTGAAGATTCTCACCAATTTGAGATTTTAAATAACTGCTGATTTGGTTGGTAATATCAAGATATTCCCACGATAGCAAGGTGATAGAACTACATAAAAACAGAACCCAGCCCCCTGTTTTAGACAGTTGGGCCAACTTTTTAGAATGGCATAAATAGACGCCCATTAGCCAAACTGGAAATAACAAGAGAATCTTTGGTCCGACAAAAAAGCATACTATGGTAACCACCCACCAGCGAATTCTTTTGTTTAAAAAGAATATTAAAGAAAATATAAAATAATATGACATTTCATAACACAGTGACCAGAAAGGGGTATTAGAAAATGACATGATAGAGTTGAACCATATTTCATTCAGGAAAAACAAACTGGCAAAGATTCGAACTGGCCATAAATTATTGGGATTTTCATGGTAGATAACCGGAAGTTCGGCAATCGACGTACCCGCTAAATCAAGTAATGGGGTAATCAGTATGACGGGTAATGCAACTGAATAGATGCGAGATATTCTACTGGACCAGTATAAAGAAAATTTGTTTTCTTTTAGGTTGGTGACATAAGCGATAACATATCCCGAAAGTACAAAGAAAAAAATGACCGCAATATGTCCATGTGTGGATAATGGCAAAATTTCATGGCTAAGATAGCGAACATTAGCATGAGAGATAACTACTAAAATAGCCGCTAAAAAGCGTATCAGATCAAGATAAAGAGAAAATTGAAGACTCATTATTTTATGCCAGTATTAAAGTTTGAATAAATTATAGTCAATGTCTGGCTATAACAAAATTTTATTTAATATTCAATTGATTATATGGAATCACGAATATTTTTCAGTCTCAGTTCATTTATTTGTTGAACAGCCTGCCTGACTTGATTGTAAACTTGTAAATAAACAGACTTATTTTGATTGTAAGGATCAAGAATTTCCACTTCTGGAGTATTGTTTAACGTCCCTAATAAAAAAGATTTATTTTGGGTTTCCGGGTATTTAATGTGTAAGCGTTCCAAATGGGATATTTCCATTGCCAGAATCAAATCACTTTCTCTAACCAGTTCAGTCGTCAAGGTTGTTGACTGCCAGTTTGACAAATGGATTCCATGATTGCTTGCAATTTCAACCATGTTGGCATCAGCGGGTCGTTTATCAGGTACATGAAAACCGGCTGAATAAAAGCGTATTGTGTCGGATGAAATCGTTTGTTCAGCAATACGCTGGGCTAAGGCGCTACGGTTAATATTGCCATAGCATAAAAATAAAATTTGTTTTGCACGTTGTACCCGTTTTTGCAACTGTTTACGAATTAAGGGAGAACCATGCCATCGCTGTAAAAACTTATAGCAAACAATTCCATACACACGCAAAGCTTGTTCGTTGATAAAAAGAGCTATATCGACTATACCAGGAACGGGGTCTGACCAGCATTGGATATCAAAAAAATGTCGGCCAGGGTACAGAGCAAGCAAAGACTCATATAATATAGTTTTGAGTGTAGGGTAATGGACTAAACCTGAGTGATCAGATTTTCGTAGCACCTGCTCTAACCAATAGAAATCCGAGGTTAATTTCCGGCAATATACCCCTTTTTTATAATGTTGTGATTGCGGTAGCTGATTAAGAACCAATAAATCAAATAACATTTTAGGAAAATCAGCGCCCGCTGCATAGGCTAATGGTAGTGACCCCCAAAAACGACCATTAATTTCCATCAACCAATATTGTTTAGTTTCCGGCTGCCATTTAAATTCCACCATAGCAACGCCATGCCAGTTTAAAGTTGCGATTAACTTTTCAGAGGCCTGCAATAAAACCGGATCAATGACAATACTTTTACGCAAACAACTTCCACCACCTGTTAGCGGTAGTTCATGGATGCGTTGGTGCTGAAAGGCATAGACAATTTTTCCGTGGCTAGCCAGTAATTCAATACCTGTACCTATTCCCTGTGCATATTCCTGAATCAATAATTGGCAATAGGGAAGTAATTGTTTGCACAGTTGAATGAGTTCCGTTTTATTTTGTGCATAACTCACACTCAATTGGCGGCGCTGGTCGGCATTGGGTATGGATTGACCTGGTTTTAATACAACAGGAAAACTGATTTGATGAATAATATGTTCAACATCTTCGATAGAGTTAATGGTATAGCTAAAAGGTACGGAAATATCAAGGGAGCGAGCTAAGGTTAAGGTTTTAGCTTTGTCTAATACTTGAACGAGACTGTTAGGGTCGGCAATGGCTAAACGGTTACGCCAAGCATCCAAAAAAGGAGATTCAGATAAAGGTATCAGTGAACGTTCAGTAACGGGAATAACTAAGTCATAGTTCTTATCTTGAATAAGTTGACAGATAAATTGGATAAACGCCTCTGTATCGACCAAAGGGTCAGGATATTGAAAATACTGTTTGACGTAACGAGAATGCAAACAAATAGGAGCGGAAACAGCACTAGCAACATCACATTCTATGTTTTGTCGGCTTAATGAACGTAAGATAGTCAATGCAGCAGCAAAGTCGGCATCTAAAATCAAAGCCTTATATT
>CAYNIU010000072.1:0-11826 GCA_964397365.1 uncultured Methylomarinum sp.
GACGAAAACTACTCAGTGGCTTTAGCTGCTTAAAAACAGCACCACTCCTCTGACTACATGTGCTTATGCGTGTAGAGTCCTTCGGGGCATTCAGGGGTCATCTTACATAAGATCGCGCCACGGCTTTTTTCGGAGTCCGAAGCGTTAAAACCAATCGAAATCGCTGATGATTTTCCTGGCCCGACGGGTAGTCATCGGTTAAACCGAAAGCGCGGGATAAGCATGTAGACCTTTAGGCGGAGTGCTTGCGGACGCGGGTTCAATTCCCGCCGCCTCCACCATCCTATTGTTTTAAGAAATCCAATGTAATACTAAAAGCCTTAAGTTACAATGACTTAGGACTTTTTTGTGTCCTATATGTCTTATGTAATCCCTTGGCAGCCTACAAAAATGACGGTACTTTTTAGAATCAAAAAACAGGTACCGTCAATGAGGCTTACAGACACCGCCGTTCGTGGCGCGAAGCCGAAATGCAAACAATATAAACTTGCCAAGCACGTTTCCGATGCCGACAGCTTTGAATATGTGGCGCGTGAATGGCATGGAAAGAACAAAGCGAACTGGGCAGAAAATCACGGCAACAGAATATTAACCGGGCTTGAAAAGGATATTTTCCCATGGCTGGGCAAACGACAAATCAACAGCATTACACCGCCTGAAGTTTTATCCATTATCAGACGCATTGAAAACCGGGGCGCGATTGAGACCGCTCATCGAGCTATGCAAAATTGTAGTCAGGTATTTCGATATGCGGTTGCAACCGGCAAAGCCGAGCGCGACCCTACCCAAGACTTAAAAGGCGCATTGCCGTCAGTGAAGCAAAAACATATGGCCACGATAACCGAGCCAAAAGAAATAGCGCAATTGTTGCGTGATATTGATGGCTACCACGGTCATTTTATAATCCGGTGCGCCTTATGTTTTTGTCAGGCCGGGCGAATTACGTCACGCAGAATGGGCAGAAATCAATCTGGATGAAGGAATCTGGAAGATACCGGCGGAAAAGATGAAGATGCGACGGGTCTCATTTTGTACCGTTATCCCGGCAGACCATAGCGATATTACAGGAGATTAAACCGCTAACCAGCAATGGAAATATGTTTTTCCTTCGATTCGCACCAACAAGCGACCCATGTCAGAAAATACCGTATTGGCAGGACTCAGGCGACTGGGTTATGGCAAAAACGAAATGACTGGCCACGATTTTTGCTCAATGGCGTCAACCATTCTTAATGAACAAGTCTGGAATCGTGATGCAATAGAAAGACAACTGGCGCACGCTGAGCGAGACACGGTCAGAGCGTCATATAACTATGCCGAGCATTTACCCGAGCGAATAAAAATGATGCAGAGCTGGGCGGATTACTTGGATGGTTTAAGGAGAGGTGCGGAGATAATCCCGATAAAAAGGACTTAGAGTGTTACCACCTGTTTCCAATTCAATAGACCGCCATTTTTGCTTTTTTAAAAACAGACACCCTATTTTTTGAGCTGTCAGGTGTCACAACTTTATTTCAGATTTGTTTTTTTGGTGGTAACAGTGGTAACGGCCCCGTCAGATCTGGGCTGTAGCATTATCAGTGCCGTGGTAACACTTTTATAAGCGTTCAGTTATTTATAAGCAACAGGGATTCATGACTGTGAATATAATTCTACAAGGAAAATATCATGAACTATGATGGCACAATAGCGTTACAGCAAAAAGTTGTAGAAATAACTTCACAGGTCATGGCTTTTGATAATGTCAGGATAGCGTTTTATGTCACCCGTAACGGAAAAAAATCAGGCAGGTGATAGCGTTATGGGTTTTAATCAGCACTTCCCTAAAGACGCTGTACCGGCGTAGGTTCAAGAGCTGATTAATTGCTGGGTCGCGTTCGATGTAGAGTTGCCTATCACACGGCAAGTCAAATACCTTATTGTCCGCGAGCTAACAAAATAAAATGTGAAATGATTTTCACAGAGATGATAAAAGATAAAGAACATATTAAACTCATCCAGATAATTGCCTCCCGTATGCGGAAGCACGTTTATTGTGTCCATACACACAAACCAAAGCAGCGAAAAAGTTTTGCTGCCCTGTATTCAATGCCCACTTTCAGCAAAAGATAACACGGCAATACCCCTGTCGTAACCCGATCCACTTAGTAAACAATCAAATCCCTGGCATGATTTCATGCCATAACACTAAAAGCCTTATCAGTAGTAGTCTAAATACTGGTATTATTTTTGCTTTGTATGCTGTTCACTAATAGTAAATAATCAGGCTACGCCACGGCAATATGTGTATTAATCAGCTTCAGGCACAACGAATAAGGTTAGATAGTGATTCGCGCGCAGCGCGAAGCCACCATCTGAACCGTTTGTTGGACAAGCCCGATGCTTAAATAACGTGGTGATTGTTGCTATGAAAATAGCTTTTTGCCGATCAGCCTGACTGAATCGTCAGACTGTTATGATTCAATCCATTTTCTTTCATCATGGCATATTGCCATGACGTTTTTGTGTACGCCCAGCATGGACGTACACAATCATCTCCAGCGGACGCAGTGAAATTACGCCGCCGATTATCAATGTTAGAAAAAGACAAAATAAAGAAAAACTTGCAACTTCCGCACAGGTAATACTATAACGGTATTACATTATGTTTGGAGATGATCGATATGCGAGTTACAACAAAAGGGCAAGTTACAATCCCTAGGAATATACGTGAAGTTTTAGGCATCAGCCCCGAAACAGAAATAAATTTTATAGAAGAAAATGGAAAATTTTTTTAGTAAAAACAGATACACCAGTCATTAAAAAGAAATTTAAAAAGCTTAGAGGCATAGCAACTGCAAAAATGTCAACCAATGAAATTCTGAGCTTAACAAGAGAGCAATGATGAATGGTGTTTTTGTAGATTCATGTGTTCTTTTAGATCTTTTTACGGACGATAAAGATTGGGGTGAATGGTCAGAAAACATATTAGAAAAGTACAGCCAAACAAATACTTTATACATTAACTCTATTGTTTATACAGAAATTTCTATAGGATTTAACAAAATAGAAGAAGTAGAAAAAGCAATCTCAGAGCTAAATATAAAAGTTTTAGAAATTCCTAGAGAAGCATTACTTCTTACAGGTAAGACGTATTTAAAATATAGAAAAAACAAAGGTACAAAAAACTCACCTTTACCGGGTTTTTTTATTGGCACACATGTTTCGGTAGAAAAGTTTAGTTTAATTTAATAACACGAGATATAAACAAATATAAAAGCTACTTCCCCAAAGTTAAACTTATTCATCCTGAACATTGACTGTGGTTGCAATTTTTACTGGTTTTGCCATATTTACACCTAAAAAAGTGTACTGCGAAAACTTACGGCGCATGTCATACGCAAAAATAGCGCAAAATATAAACCATGAATAAATCAATAAATTTCATAAAAACAAGTCACTTATCACGATCTGTCTTTTCAGTTGCCCCCATGCTTGATTGGACTGACCGTCATTGCCGTTATTTTTATCGGTTAATGTCTAAACATGCCTTGCTTTACACTGAAATGGTGACTACCGGCGCCATTATTCATGGCCATCAAAAGCGTTTTTTGCAATTTAATCAGGAAGAGCATCCGCTAGCTTTTCAATTGGGTGGAAGCAATCCTGATGATTTGGCAACATGCGCCAAAATTGTCGAGCAATACGGCTATGATAAGGTTAATTTAAACGTTGGCTGTCCTAGCGATAGAGTGCAAAACGGTATGTTTGGCGCCTGTTTAATGGCTCAGCCGGAATTGGTCGCCGAATGTGTGGCAGCTATGTGCAAGGTGGTTTCAATTCCGGTTACGGTAAAATCAAGAATTGGAATTGATGATATGGACTCTTATCAAGAACTGGTTCATTTTATCGCGACGGTAACGGAGGCGGGTTGCCGGACTTTTATTATTCATGCTCGAAAAGCCTGGTTACAGGGGTTGTCGCCAAAACAAAATCGGGAGATCCCGCCGTTGCGTTATGATGTGGTGCATCAATTAAAGCGGGAATTTCCACAGTTAGAAATTATTTTGAATGGTGGAATAACCCGCCTTGAAATGGCTCAAGAGCAACTGCAATATGTGGATGGTGTGATGTTGGGACGGGAAGTGTATCAACGACCTTATATACTAGCAGATGTGGATAAAACTTTTTTTTCAGCGAATCATTCTACTAAATCCCGGCAGGAGATAGTGTTGGAACTGATACCTTATATACAGCGACAATTGCAGGACGGTGTGCGTCTTAACAGTATTACCCGACATATCCTGGGATTGTTTCATGGTGTTCCCGGTGCTAAGGGATGGCGGCGTTATATCAGTGAACATGCCCATAAGCCGGATGCCGATGAAAATGTCGTTTTGCAGGCATTAAAATTTACCGGGTGATGGGGTATACTGTACGGCTATTTTTTATTACTGAGATCAGGTTATGGAAGAGTATTTTGCCAAAATTATTGAGGCAATTGGGGAAGATATCAATCGGGAAGGATTGGTTGACACGCCGAGCAGAGCGGCTAAAGCTTTTAAGTTTTTGAATAATGGTTATGAAAAAACTTTGGACGAAGTTCTGAACGGAGCCATTTTTGAAGCAGAAACAGAGGATATGGTGATTGTTAAGGATATTGAATTATATTCATTATGCGAACATCATCTGTTACCTTTTATTGGAAAGTGTCATATCGGTTATCTGCCTAATGGGAAGGTGCTGGGTTTGTCTAAGCTGGCCCGTATTGTTGATATGTATGGCAGACGTCTGCAAATTCAGGAAAAACTGACCAAACAAATTGCCGATACTGTAGAAAAGGCAACCGGCGCGAAAGGTGTTGCAGTTGTTATTGAAGCCAAGCATTTATGTATGATGATGCGAGGTGTGGAAAAACAGAACTCAGTCATGACCACTTCAGTGATGACGGGTATTTTTCGCAAGGAAATCAGTACCCGTTCTGAGTTCTTGAACTTGATTAACCGGTAAACAAACATGGCGCATTATCGCGCAAAGAAAACCGGCGTATTATTGGTGAACCTTGGCTCTCCGGAGGCGCCAACCCCGTCAAAAGTCAGACGCTATTTACGCGAATTTTTGACAGACCCTCGCGTTGTTGATTTACCACGTAGTTTGTGGTGGATTATTCTCAATATTCTTGTATTGCCTTTCAGACCGCGAAAAGCGGCAAAAGCCTATGGTAAAATCTGGACGGCTAATGGTTCTCCGTTAATTCTTTTTACTCGGCAATTATGTCATAAACTGAGTGAATCTCAGGTGGCTGAAAATGTAGTGATGGATTACGCGATGCGTTATGGGCAGCCGATGTTAGCTGAAAAATTAAACGCTTTTAAAGCTCAGCATGTCAATGAGATTGTTATCTTGCCACTGTATCCACAATATTCATCAACGACTACGGCATCTGTTTATGATGCCGTGAATGACATTATAAGAAAGTGGAGGCATATTCCCGGTCTGCACTTTATCAGCGATTATCATGAGCATGAGGCTTATATACAGGCTGTTGCCGATTCAATTACAGATTATTGGCGTAAGCATGGGAGAAGCAATCAGTTACTGATGTCTTTTCACGGTTTGCCGACACGGTTGACGACGCTCGGTGATCCTTATTATTATCAGTGTAAAAAGACGGCGGTGCTTGTTGCTCAGCGATTGTCTTTAAACGACAATCAGTGGAAACTGGTGTTTCAGTCCCGTTTTGGTCGGGCTGAATGGCTAAAACCCTACTGCATTGAAGTATTGCGGGAATTGCCACAGCAAGGGTGTCAGGAAGTGGATGTGGTTTGTCCGGGGTTTGCAGTTGATTGTCTGGAAACACTGGAAGAAATTGCTATTGCTAACAGGGATGTGTTTATAGCGGCAGGTGGGGAGTCTTACCGTTATATTCCGGCACTGAATGATAGTAATGACCATGTTCATTTAATACACGAATTACTGGCGGAGTTACAGATATGAGAGGTTATGATAGAAATTGTCCATTTTGTCGGTTGATGCGCAGTCTGGCTTTTTCCGGTGTTGGCATGGGGTTGGGTAGCGGAACTGCTTATTTGCTTGGGGCATCGAAGGAAAATGTCATGATGAGCGGTATTGTCGTGGCGGCTATTATCGTCTTTGGATTACTGGATAAAAAAAAGAAGAAATAACATGAAAGAAACCGTATTGCAAAGCTGGGGTGATAAATGGCCGACAATTCGTTCAAGTAAACCTCTTCCTACAGGTGAAGGGGTTGTCGATCAGGAAACTTTTAATACCATTGAAATGGATGAATTGTTTGATACGATCAATTATGCCGAAACCATTGCCGGTCAGTCGATTTTGTATCGCTCTTTAACACAGCCTTTGGATTCACAAGAACAAATTCAGGCCAAGCAGGAAGCGATGGAAGAAATACGGAATAATCCCGATGTTAGGGAGAATATTGAAGGAATCATAAAAAATTCAACTGCTAGGGAAAAGAATTTGTATTTATTGATGTATGGTGAATTTTTAGGTTCAATGGGGACAGCCAGGGAGGAATATCAAATTGAAGGCTATGGTTACAAGCAATACCGTCGGGGGGTCAATTTTATGCTCAGTCTTGTGGCTTGCATACAGGATTCAAATTCGCCTCAAAGTCCTTATTTAAGAACACTGTTTAACAAAATCCTGGAATTCTCCAAGAGTAGAACATATTCCTTGATGAAAGGCCCTGTGTACAATACTGAGAAAGGGTTTCAAACTAAGGAGGAGCGTAAGGGGTCGTTTACGCCGACAACGATTTTCCGCCCCAGTATATTTAAACCCTTATTGATTATAGCTGTGTTAGCAGTTGTTTGGGGAATTGCAATATTCTTTCCGACAGATATGTTCAGTTTTAGCAAACAAGCCATTCCTGTCACCTCAATTTTCTTTATTCCCATATTGCTGGCGTATTTTCCGGTTATCGGAACTTATGACCGGGATAATTGTATTATTCCTTTAAGAGATGAGTTTAAAAAATCCAATGAAATTGGCGAAACCTTGGATGCACTGGGGCAGCTTGATGAGTTACTGGCATTCATCAAATATGCGGAAAATTATGGTAGTGAGACTGTTTTGCCTGGCGTTGTTGATACGCCAAAACATTTCATTGAATTGACGCAGGCGAAAAATCCGGTATTGGGGCATAAAAATCCTGATTATGTGGCAAACAACTTTAAGTTAACGGATGAAAACCTGGTGTTTATTACCGGTCCGAATAGCGGCGGTAAAACCGCCTTTTGTAAAACCATTACCCAAATTCAGGTTTTGTCTCAAATGGGTTGTTATGTACCAGCGCAGAAAGTCTCTTTGGCAGTGGCTGACCGGATTTTTTATCAGGCGCCTGAAATCAGTCATCTTGATGACGGTGAAGGTCGGTTTGGTACTGAATTAAAAAGAACCAGAGATATTTTTCTGGCGATTACCTCGAAAAGTCTGGTGGTATTAGATGAGTTGTCCGAAGGAACGACCTTTGAAGAAAAAATGGAATCGTCCAGTAATGTTCTGGATGGATTTTATCGTAAAGGTAATAGTACGATTTTAATTACCCATAACCATCAGCTCGTTGATGTCTTTGTTAACAAAAAAACAGGCATTTCAAAGCAAGTGGAATTTGCCAATGAAGAACCAACCTACAAATTGATTGATGGGATTTCGCGCGTCAGTCATGCCGACAGGGTAGCGAAGAAAATCGGTTTTTCCAAACAAGATATAGAAAACTACCTGGCAGGGGAAAAATGATTATCGGAACAGCTTTAACGGCAAGTGCAACGAAAGCATTGATATTAGGTAGCGGCGAACTGGGAAAAGAAATTGCCATAGCCTTGCAGCGCTACGGTGTTGAGGTCATTGCTGTAGATCGTTACCCTGATGCTCCGGCACATCATGTCGCCCATCGCAGCTATGTCATTGATATGACTGATGCCGGGGCAGTCAAGACATTAATTGCCGAGGAGCAACCAGACTATATCATCCCTGAAATTGAAGCAATTGCCACAGAGGCTCTGGTCGAAATTGAAGCACAAGGCCGGGCAACAGTGGTTCCTAATGCACGGGCCATACAATTGACGATGAACCGGGAAGGGATAAGAACGCTGGCGGCAGAACAGCTGGGTGTACCCACATCGACTTATGCTTTTGCAGAAACATTTGTGCAACTAAAACAGGTGGTGGATAGCAAAATCGGTTATCCATGCTTTGTTAAGCCAACTATGTCTTCATCAGGAAAAGGACAATCTATGGTTAATTCAGCCGATCAGCTTGAACAAGCCTGGGAGTATGCAAAATCCGGGGGACGAAATGATACCGGCAAAGTCATTGTCGAAGGCAGGGTTGATTTCGATTTTGAAATCACTCTGTTAACCGTCAGAGCTTTGAACTCTGAAGGTGAGATTGTTACTCATTATTGCGAACCAATTGGTCATGTACAAGAACATGGCGACTATCGTGAAAGTTGGCAACCTCAAGAAATGAATGCCGAAGCTATTGAAATATCCAGAGAAATTGCCAGAAAAGTCACCGATGAAATCGGTGGTTTGGGGTTGTTTGGTGTGGAATTGTTTGTAAACGGGAACGATGTCTGGTTTAGTGAGGTCAGCCCCAGGCCACATGATACTGGAATGGTTACTATGATGACTCAGCGACAGAATGAGTTTGACTTACATAGCCGGGCAATTTTGGGTTTGCCTGTGTCTACACAATTAAACAATCAGGGAGCCAGTGCCGTTATACTCGGTGGAATTAATGCCCCGGCAGTGGCTTATGCAGATCTGGACAAAGCTCTGGCTATTCCTGAAACAGAGGTCAGATTGTTTGCCAAACCGGAAGCTTTTGTTAAAAGGCGTATGGGCGTTGCATTGGCCGCTGCCGAAAATGTGACTCAGGCCAGAGAAAATGCTGTAAAAGCAGCTAATTTAATAAAAGTGACGGTTTAATATATCGGGTTAATTATGAAACGTTTTAATGTTTGTCTCATTGTGCTGTTTATTACCTCTTCGGCGTCAGCCGATGTTTATAAATACACTGCGCCTGACGGCAATGTTTATTACACTGATGAACCCAAAAAAGGCTTGAATTATAAGCGTATTATTCGCACCAAACCCAGAAATTATACTAAAGCGCTTAAGTATTACAAAAAAAATAAGTTGAAATACAGTCCGTTAATCGCCAAAGCCGCATCAAAGTATAATTTAGATGAAAAACTATTACATGCAGTGATACAAACAGAATCTGCGTATAACCCTCATGCAGTTTCTTCCGCAGGCGCTGTCGGTTTAATGCAATTAATGCCAGAGACAGCAAAACGGTATGGTGTTAAAAACAGAAAGGATGCTCAGCAAAATATTGATGGCGGTTCCCGCTATCTGAAGGATTTACTGACTATGTTTAATTCCAATCTGAAACTGGCTGTTGCCAGTTACAATGCCGGTGAAGGCGCTGTAAGAAAATATAAAAACCGCATCCCGCCTTATCCTGAAACACAAAATTATGTGAGACAGGTTTTGGCGCTATATCGGAAATAGAGTGTTATGGAACGGACAAGTCCTGGTGATCTGGTTGGAGGCGCTGTCGAATTATTTTCTTTGCCGGATATTTATTTTCAAGTATCTGAAATGATCAATGACCCCAGGTTTTCAATTGAAGATATTGGACAGGTTATTGTAAAAGATCCGGGGCTTAGTGCAAGACTGTTAAAGGTTGTTAACAGTTCATTTTATGGATTTCAGGCAAAAATTGATACCATTTCCAGAGCCATTGTCGTGGTTGGAATTGAGGATCTTAAGAATTTGCTTTTAGCGACATCGGTAATTGATACATTTAACAAGATTCCTTGTGAACTGGTCGATATGACTGCGTTTTGGATGAGCAGTGTTCATTGCGGAGTAATTGCCAAACTGCTGGCAAAAGAAAGTTCGATGCTTCATTGCGAACGCTTGTTTCTGGCGGGTTTGTTACACAATATTGGCTCGCTGATTTTTTATCATAAAATGCCTGATGCATCGCTGAAAGTATTATTGGCAGCTGCTGATGATAGAAACCTCATAGGGGGATTGGAACAGGAAATCATCGGTTTTAATCATGCTGATTTAGGTGGAGAACTTATTAAAACCTGGGGGTTGCCGGAATCTCTATATGAAACCATTTCCTGTTATCTGACTCCGGAAACGGCGCAAGTGTATAAGTTGGAGACTTATTTGCTATCCCTGTCTGCCTATTTGGTGAATGCTGTAGAGATGGGAAAATCAGCAGAGGATGTGGTGGAAACATTGGATTTCAGTCGTTTTTCATTGATTCGCTTGCGAAAAGAACAGTTGTTTGTTGCTATAGAGCAGGCGGAAACGGAATTTTACCAGGTTTTTGAATTAATGGCGCCGGATAAGAAATTCCATTAATGGAAAGTCCCCGTTGAGAACGGGAACTCTCTGGACTCTCATTTTACAAAGCACATTTTTTCAGCATATTTTTCGGCTTCTTTGAGCTGCATTCTCAGACTTTTAGATGCTTTCGGGTCACGAAAAGCGGCGCCTTTTTCACCCGGAGTCTTGCGCATAAAACCGTAAGTGGTTGCTGCTTCAAATTCAGCGAAAGTCATTTTTTCAGCGATTTTGTCAATTTTACAACCGCAGGCATATTGTGTGATATAAGTTAGTCCGCCGTGTTTTGCAACACATTGCAACACATAGTCAACGCGATCCCGGGTAGGGTACTCATTGATATGCGATACATCCTGATCAATCTTTTCCTGGGTTGTGCCACATCCTGCCAGAACAGTTAACAAAACGGTGCCGGTTATCAATTTTTTATTCATAGTTCAGTATTTTTATTCCCAAAGTTCGGAATGTGAAAAAGTATGTTCATGGTTTTTCCCACTATGCTTTCCCTGTAGGTCGATAATATCCTGATAAGTAGTCTTTACACATAGCTGTTCAAAATCAGGTCGATAGATGAGTCCACTAAAACACACTGTGAAATCATAAGCCACATGGATGTGGCGAATGCAGAGATTGCACGGAGCAATTATCTGTCCATGAACGCTTGATGGCGACAATACCTTTACCAGATATCCCACCGCCTGATCTGAGCAATACAAGCGCCGTTGTTGCATGTGTGATAGGCATAATCATATCAAGTACTCTACTCCTCGGCGGCAAAGTCGACAATCTGTTTAAGTTTCTGGTTCATTTTTGCAGCAAATGTATTTAATATCTTATTATTGCTATCTATTGGCAATAAGTGGGTTTTTATGATGGTATAGTCATTATATTGATAGATGACAACATTACAAGGCATATAGCTGACTGCATGAGGCGATATTTCCAACAGGGTTTTTGCATGTGTCAAATTACAGAATTGGATAGTGTCATAGTCGGGAAAATTTTTTGTACCTCTGTTTCTAATAACTTTTCCAACCCGACTGTGACCGGTGATGCGGAAATTATGTTCTGCAATTGCAATTTCCAGTTCAGCCAGAATATCGTCATAGGGTTTATGACTGGTTGCTTGATAATAATGGATCAATTGGCTGTTTGTTCCGTTTTGCTGCATGGCGCAACTTGCAATAAACAACAGGCTTGCGACAATTATCATTTTTCTAAACATAAAATAAGCTTATCATTATGAGCGCACAAAACAAAGTCAGTGGTGTTGTGTTGGCAGGGGGGCTGGCAAGACGAATGCAACAACAGGATAAAGGATTGATCATGTACCAAGGTAAGCCCATGGTCAGTTATGCATTGAAGGCTATGACTGTTGTTGTTGATGAAGTCATTATCAGTGCTAACCGGAATAAGGAAGCCTACCAACAAT
>CAYNIU010000073.1:0-11696 GCA_964397365.1 uncultured Methylomarinum sp.
CTTGCGGCCATTTTCCGGGCAATAGACCGGTAAATATCAGCCGCTCGGCCATCAGGGTCGGCGACTACCGTCGGTCTGCCGGAATCGGCGAACTTACGGATATTAATATCCAGCGGTAACGAGCCTAACAGCTCCACATTATTTTTCGCCGCCATTGAGACGCCGCCGCCTTCACCGAATATCGCCTCTGCATGTCCACACTCGCTGCAAATATGCACGCCCATATTTTCCACTATCCCCAGCACCGGCACATTCACCTTGTTAAACATTCCCAATCCACGCTGCGCATCAATCAGGGCAATATCCTGGGGTGTAGTGACAATAACCGCCCCGCTGACCGGAATCTGCTGTGCCAAAGTTAATTGAATATCGCCAGTACCGGGCGGCAAATCGATCATCAGATAGTCAAGATCGCTCCAGTTAGTATCGTTTAACAATTGCTGCAAGGCATTGGTCACCATCGGACCGCGCCAGATCATCGGCTGGTCTTCATCGATCAGATAACCAATTGAAATAGTCTGTAAGCCGTAGGATATTTTCGGCAACATGGTTTTACCGTCTTCACTGGCCGGGTAGCCGGAAAGTCCCAGCATCGTCGGAATACTAGGGCCGTAAATATCGGCATCAAGAATACCGACATTAGCGCCCTCAGCCGCCAGAGCCAAAGCCAGATTGACCGAAGTCGTTGATTTACCCACACCACCTTTACCTGAAGCCACAGCAATAATATTTTTTACATTCGGCAATGCCTTCAGGGTTTGCTGTACCGAATGAGCAACAATATTCACTTTGACATTCACATCAAGCTTTCCGATACCCGGCAATTGTTGTAATGTTTTCTCTATCCCGGCCTGTAATTGTGGCAAATAACTTTTTGCCGGATAGCCTAACTCTATCGTTACACTGACATCTGCTCCCTTTACAATAATATTTTTAACCGATTTAGCCGTCACTAAATCGGTTTCTACATGAGGATCAATAAAAGAAGCGAGCAGATTTTCCACATTCGCCTTGTTGATTTCTGTCATAAGAGACTCCAGTCAAAAAATAATAACCTAGCATTTTAGTGGGTAAATAATACCATTTTATAACCTCTCAAGAGAACAAACCCTTTTCAATCAGTGATTATTAACTTGAAACACCTGTACAGGGTATGCGACGCATGGTGGATGCAAGCTAGGTAATAATGCGCATCCTGCTTTATGTTCCGTCCTGAAAGAGTAACTATCAGCTTTTGGAAAACAAAATATTTACAGCCACGAAAGCGTAATTTGTAAGAAGACTAAGGATTCCTTACCAAAGTTTTATCCGTTACAATAACTTTAGGTACACAAGTTATGGATATTTAATTTCGCTTCTTTACATTCCTTAAATCATCACATCGGCCAAAACTTGCCAAAGTATACAATGAAAAAGAAACAAGCTCCTGTTTCCAACGTTGCAAATCTTGAAAAACAAGCGCAATCTTGCTTAAATTCCGGCAAGCATAAGGAGGCCGTGGCGTTATACAAAAAACTATTACAGACAGCTGAGAATAATAAGTGGCGACAGCAGTTAGCTTACTGTTACCTGCAAAGGGCTTTAGCATTCTCCGCTAGAAGTATGATTAAGGAAGCGTTGGTTTTATGGGAAAACTATCGCCAACAGAGCCAACCTCCTTATGAAGCCTATGATCTTTATATAACCTGGTTATTGCTGACAAACAATCAGAGCCAGTTGCAATCCAGTCTGTCACAATTATCGGCGCAACAACTGGACAAAGAATATCCGCCACTGGCTGTGTTGTTGGGTTTTCTGATGCTGACCGATCACCCTGAGTATCAACAATGCTTACCACAAGAGTCTGCATTAATCGCTCATTATCAGATCGCTCAATCCGCATTACAGTTATTTCAGACTAATCACCCGGACGAAGCGAACAAGACATTAAAGCAACTGCCTTATCGTTCAGCATTTAAAGATTTTCGAACCTTATTAAAAGCGGCTATAGCTCTGCCATCTTCACTTCCACAGACGCAATCACTATTAGCCAAAATTCCTGCCGAATCACTATATTACCAGTCAGCGGAGTTATTACTCACCTGCACATTGAGTGGTTCGGCGTTAGTCCAAAAAATGCTGCCTTTTACCCACACACAGCGGCAGATAATAGCGGAGATTGTCGGACTGAATAAAAAACAAGTTCAATTTGTTGAGCTTTTAGGCAAACAAAAACAGCCCTTATCCAACAAGATACAATTTAACCTGGCCATTCAATTTCAATCCTTGTGCGGTTCTCGACTGGCGCAACGCTTTTGTCACGCCATGCTGACAACTTATCCGGCTGGACGCCGCGAGTTTAACAAAAACTTTTCTGTCATCAGCAGGTTTGAAGAAAATCGTTTACAGGCGCTCGCTTGCGAAAATAATCATGAAAATTACGATGCCGAATTTTACTGGCGACAATGTATAAAAGCGCTAACCGGGGAAAAATCTGACAATGGCTTGAAAATAGCGCTGATTTTACGCCATATCGCTGATCTACGCCCTATGGAAGAGCGGATACCTCTATTGATCGAAAGTCTGGAGCATGATGACAGCGACCGTGACAGCTATCTGCAAATCCTGAATGATTATAGCCAACAACCGCAAGACAGCGATCATTACAAGCACTGGCTGGACAAAACCCTGAAACAGTTTCCACAGGATATTAGCGTACTGACTCAGGCGATTACAGCCGCTATTCGCAATAAGGCTTATAAAAAAGCCAGCCAATACGCGCAAAAGATATTAAAGATCGACCCTGTCAATACCTTTGCCAAACAGGTTTTGTTCAGCACTCATTTAGCTCATGCAAAACGGCTGCTTAAAGAGAAAAAATATCTCCTGGTTGAAAACGAAATTCAGTCGGCTGATGATTTAAAAATGGGCAAAACCTATTTACTGCAAACACAATTACTGCGTGGCTTCTTTTGTTTTGCCCATGAAGATAAAAAGCAAGGACTTCAGAAAATAACTGAATCCTTGCAAAAACTGAATCCCGACTCTTTCAACGCTCATATACAGGCGGCCATGGAAGCACAATTAACAGGCCAGCCTGTGGCGACCATATTAAGAGCATTATCATCCGCCAAAGATTATCTACTCTCAGAACATGCCTTAAGCCGCTTTATTCAGTTACTGAAACACTATTCTCGGGAAAATGACAATCAGGACAGGCTACATAAGGCCATAGCCAAAGTCAAAACGCCGCTAAAAAAATCATTGCAACAACAAAATTATGATGAGACCTTGTTGTTGTCCTTGGCTCAGGCGCTGGACGAGTGTCAACATTTTGAATTATTGCGCCATTGTTCAAAACTGGCGCAAGCCAAATGGCAAAAGCCCATCTGGATGTATTACCAGATTTATTCTGTAACCAATGGCGACCCTGACCAATGTACACATTTTCAGAGCTACCAACTGGAAATGAATTTAACCGAAGCCAAAGCTAACGGCGACCAACGCGCCCAGGTATTAATAGACCGCTATCTTGAACGCTGTCATAAACTTCATGCGCCTGTAGGGCTGAATTTTCTGGACGACCTATTCGGTTCGGATGATGAAGAAGATCCTATGGATATTCTGTTTGGACATCTTCCTGAGAATATTGCCATTAAACTCGAACATAAAATGGATTCTTTATTTAAAAAAACATCCCCCGAGAGACTTGTGAATGAACTCAATCACATGCTGGACAATAATACCGCCACTATATCAGCCATAATGCAGAACCCTGATTTATTTACTGCCCTGATGCTGGTAAAAGCAGCCGATGAGTTAAAAATAGACATTGATGTAACAGTTGATGACGTTCTTCAGCACTTTGATGTTGGTAAAAAAACAGCGTCTTCTTTTCCTTTTTAATCCGGCCTTCCATTATGAAATCTTCTTATGACATTCTGAATGTGGCTATCGACGCCAGCGACGATGAAATCAAACAGGCTTATTTACGGAAAGTTAAAGACTACCCACCCGATAGGGATCAACAACAATTCCAATTAATTCATCATGCTTATGAGTCCATAAAAGACCATAAAAGCCGCCTGAGTTATGCTTTGTTCAGTATTGAATATGTTGATTTTAACGAATTGCTCGACCAGGCTTTACCCATACCGCAGCCGACGAAAATTGATCCTGAACAATTTAACAGGCTGTTGCGCGCTGGTATTGATGACGAGTTTATTCTGAATACGCTTTCCCAATCTCATAAGACATGACTACAGAAGCACAAAAAACCGAATTGCTGGAAGAGTTCCGGCGTTATCTGGAAAAAAACGATCTCAATCCATTTTCCCCGAATGAGCAACCTGATCTGAGTGTCTTGCTGACTGAAATGTCCGGCTTAAAAGCCGAAGTAAAAGCGGAGTCCCGACAATTTAAACAGACGCTGGACACACTTAATACAGCATTAACCACAGCACAAGAAGATAACAAAGCTCTGTCTCTGGAGCTTGCAGCACACAACGAACAACTGAAGCAACAAAAAAATGCAGTCACGCGCGCCCTGTTACTGGATATTATCGAAATTTATGATCGCTTGAGTAGCGCTTCTGAAGTATTACAAAACTATCAACCTGTCGCAAAATTGTTCAATCACTCCAAAGCTCAGGATGTACGCTTTATCAAGCACTTCAAAGAGGGGCAGGAAATGACGCTCCGACGCTTTGATCATCTATTGCAACGCTATCAGGTGCAAAAAACAGCCTGTATCGGTAAACGGCTCGACCCTATGACCATGAATGCTGTTGAAACTGCCAATGAGCCGCAACTTGAAAACGGCATCGTTGTAGAAGAGCTGCGTCCGGGGTTTTTATTTCAAGATCAGGTTCTGCGGCTGGCAGAAGTAAAAGTCAACAAAACCAACCCACAATAAACAATATGAACGAAATAATTATTGGTATTGATTTAGGCACCACCAATTCAGAAGTGGCCATTGCTGAACAAGGGCAGATACACATCATTGCCGATGGCGACAAAAAAATGTTACCTTCATTTGTTGGCATTGATGATAACGAAGAAATACTGGTCGGCGAATCAGCCAGAAATCAATACCTGGTTTATCCTGAGCGTACTGTCAAATCTATTAAACGTCTGATGGGACAAGATACTCAGGTGGTTTTAGCCGATCAATCCTATACCCCGCAGGAAATTTCCGCGATCATTCTAAAACGTCTGAAAACCATAGCCGAGCAGCACCTGGGACAAGCTGTCAATAAAGCAGTAATTACCGTTCCCGCTTATTTTTCGGACGCCCAACGCCAGGCAACCCGTGAAGCGGGAGAAATTGCCGGACTGGAAGTGGTGCGCATGATTAACGAACCCACGGCGGCGGCTTTGGCTTATGGCGCCGAGCAGAGTGAATCCAAACATATGCTGGTCTATGATTTGGGTGGTGGAACCTTCGATGTTTCGGTCGTTAATATTCAATCCGGTGTGGTCGAAGTGCTGTCCAGTCACGGCGATAATCATTTAGGCGGCGATGATTTTGATCAGCAAATCATTGATTTTTTGCTCAATCATTTGCTGGAAACAGCCAATGTCAATGTACGCGAACACAGCAAAGCCATGGCCCGAATCACCCGTGCGGCAGAACAGGCCAAATTTGTGCTTTCAGATGAACCTTATGTCAAAATTGAAGAAGAATATTTACTGGAACATGAAGGCTCGCCGGTTCACTTGTCTGTCGAGCTTTCCCGGGCTGAATATGAAGACATGATTGAAGACTACATCAATGCCACCCTGGATGCGGTGCATATTGCCTTAAAAGGAGCCAAATTAACCGCTTCCGATATTGATGAAATTGTTCTGGTCGGCGGCTCCACCCGCACCCCCTGCATTCGTGAGCGACTGTTCGATGATTTCGGCTTTGAACCGCACAGTGAAGTCAATCCAGATTTGTGTGTCGCTATGGGCGCCGCGGTACAAGCGGCCATGATTAACGGCCAGCAAGTCGATACCGTGCTTGTTGATGTCACCCCTTATACTTACGGAACCAGCGCTATTGGTACGTTGAATGGCGAGTTTTATCCGTTTATGTTTGTTCCGGTGATTCACAAAAACAGCGCCTTGCCAATACACAAGTCTGAAGCCTTTATGACTCATCATGACGGCCAGAAAGCTGTTGAGGTATCTATTTATCAGGGCGAAGACTCGGATGCCTTGAACAATATCAAAATCGGTGAATTCAGGGTGGAAGGTTTGCAGGATGTTGAGGCCGGTAATGTCATAACATTAACTCTGGACCTGGATCTCAACGGCATTTTACACGTTTCCGCCCAGGAAAAAGCCACAGGACTGGAAAAATCTATCACCATTAAAAATGCGCTGTCCCAGTTTGAAGGCGCGGCGCTGGATACCGCCAAGCAACGTATCACTTCTTTATTTGGACAAATGGAGGTTGATCAGGATAAGTTTCCAGAAGAGGGTGGGCCTTTAGCTCCTGAAATAGAGCAGGCGCAAAAATTGATTGCCAAAGCCGAAGGTTTGTTTGAGCAGATTTCCGCAGAAGACAGGGAAGATATGGTGGATTTAATTGAACGCATAACTGTCTGCATTGAAACCCAAGACATCGCCGGACTGGATGAACCGGTCGAGCAATTAACCGATATTATCTATTATCTGGAATCCTGATGGAGCGTTGTCCTTGCTGTAACGCCCGCTTACGCGGGGCAATGCTATGTCGCCGTTGCCAGGCTGATTTAAGCGCCGTTATCGGCGCCAGACAGACCGCCCAATTTTGGCTGTCCCAATCAATTGAGTATTGGCAAAACAATGAAGAAGAACAAAGTATTGACGCCTTAATGATCGCGCTGCATCTTAAAAAAAGCCCTTTAGCACAAGCCTTTCGTGATTTTTTAAGTCAGCGGCTATGTCAGGCTATATTGGAACAACTGGCGAAAAAGCAGATATTAGCGGCAAAACAACGGCTTTACAGAATACGCAAACTGCTTCCTTACAGTGAACACTTGCAGCAATTGCAAGCGTTTACAGATTATTTATTGGCCAATAAAGCCATCAATCCAGATTGTGATGCTTTCTAATATTTCTTGAATCGAAAAAAAACAGGCTCATGATAATGCCGCCATTATATGCCATAATACTGGGTTCGTTTTTAGTTACGTCAACCCTCTGAATATGTCGAAAAGAAAAATTCTTGTTACCAGCGCCTTACCTTACGCTAATGGTCCGATCCATTTGGGACATCTGGTTGAATATATCCAAACCGATATCTGGGTACGCTTTCAAAAGCAACGCGGCAACCAATGTTATTACGTCTGCGCAGATGATACCCATGGCACCCCCATTATGCTGCGAGCTGACCGTGAAGGCATCACCCCGGAACAACTCATCGCTCAGGTAGAACAAGAACATCGAGCCGATTTTGATGAATTTGGCGTCGCTTTCGACAACTTTCACAGCACCCATTCAGCAGAAAACAAAGCACTATCAGCGCTGATTTATACCCGTCTGCGCGATAGCGGACATATCAGTAAACGGACGATTACCCAAGCCTTTGATCCTGTTAAAAACATGTTCCTGCCGGATCGTTTTATTAAAGGTGAATGCCCCAAATGTAGCGCCAAAGACCAATATGGCGACAATTGCGAAGCCTGCGGCGCCACCTATTCGCCAACCGAATTAAAAAATGCGGTATCGGTTGTTTCCGGTGAAAAACCAATTGCAAAAGATTCAGAACATTACTTTTTCAAGCTGGGGGATTTTACTGACATGCTGGAAACCTGGACTAAAGCCGAGGGTCATCTTCAGCCGGAAGTCCGCAATAAAATGGCGGAATGGCTGGAAAATGGCCTGCAGCAATGGGATATTTCCCGTGATGCCCCTTATTTTGGTTTTGAAATTCCTGATGCGCCAGGCAAATATTTTTACGTTTGGCTGGATGCCCCCATCGGTTATATGGCCAGCTTTAAAAACCTGTGTGCAAAACAAGGCTTAGACTTCGACGAATTCTGGGGCAAAAACAGTGATGTCGAACTGTATCATTTTATCGGTAAAGACATTATTTATTTCCACGCCCTGTTCTGGCCCGCCATGTTAAGCGGCGCTGATTTCAGAACCCCAAGCGCGGTTTTTTCTCACGGCTTCTTGACCGTTAACGGCGAAAAAATGTCGAAATCTCGCGGTACATTTATCAAGGCGCGCACCTATCTGGAACATCTGAACCCTGAATATCTGCGTTATTATTTCGCCGCCAAATTAACCGATGGCGTCGATGATCTCGATCTGAATTTCGATGATTTCAGCCAGCGCGTCAACTCCGATCTGGTCGGTAAAGTGGTCAATATCGCCAGCCGATGCAGCGGTTTCATCAAAAAACGTTTTGACGGCAAACTTTCCACCTCCTGCGCAGAAGCGGATTTATTCCAACAATTTATCGATGCCAATGAAGCCATCGCCAATCTCTATGAAAAACGTGAATTCGGCAAAGCCATGCGCGAAATCATGGCATTAGCGGATAAAGCCAACCAATATATTGACGAGAAAAAACCCTGGGTTATCGCCAAAGAACAAGGCCGCGACGCCGAACTGCACGACATATGCTCCATGGGCATCAACCTGTTTCGCGTGTTAGTCGCCTATTTAAAACCGGTCATCCCGACACTGGCCGCCAATGCCGAAAACTTCCTGAATATTGAATCTCAGAGTTGGCCATCAGCGGCGCAACCGCTACTGGATCACCCCATCAATAAATTCAAACCCTTAATGACCCGTGTCGAAGCAGATAAAATTGACGCGATTGTCGAGGCATCCAAAGAAAATCTGGAAAAAACACCGGAACCTGCAATTCAAAAATGGGAGCCTATCGCTGACACTATCGAATTTGACGATTTTGCCAAAATTGATCTACGCATCGCCAAAATTATTAAAGCCGAACATGTGGAAGGTGCGAACAAATTACTGCAATTAACTGTCGATATAGGCGATGAATCCCGTAATATTTTTGCCGGAATTAAATCCGCCTATGCCCCTGAAGACCTGGAAGGCAAACTGACTGTCGTGGTGGCCAACCTGAAGCCGAGAAAAATGCGTTTCGGACTATCCGAAGGCATGGTATTGGCCGCAGGTCCAGGCGGTAAAGACTTATGGATTCTGAGTCCCGAACAAGGCGCACAAGCGGGTATGCGGGTTAAATAACCGGTTACCAACTTAAGACAGGACACAAAGAGAATATAGATTCAGGACGATATTATTTTCCACCATGAAGGACATGAAGTTAAGGAAGAAAAAATTAAACCTTCATGTATTTCATGCTCTTCATGGTGAAACCTGTTCTGTTTATCCCTCACCAACCGACAACACGAATTACCGGATAGATAATGTTTTGCTATCACTGCCAAGAAGCTAAAAAGAATACAGTTTGTGACACCGCCGGCATTTGCGGGAAAAAAGCCAATGTTTCCAGTCTTCAGGATCTTCTCATGTTCAGCCTTAAGGGGTTGGCGTTCTACGGCACCCTGGCAGAAGAATTGGGTTTGGTCAGTCACAAAACCCACCGCTTTTTGGCTAATGCGCTGTTCTCGATGGTCACCAATGTTAACTTTGACCCCAACGACTTTATCAATTTGATTGACGAAGCCGTCAAACGCAGAAACTCTCTTCGCAAACAGTTTTTAGTCGCCTATCAACAAAAAAACAATCAGGAATTTAATCTATCCATTCCAGAAGAGGCTCAATGGCAATATGCAGAATGTAATGAACAGGCTTTCATTGAAAAAGGCGAAACCGTCGGCGTACAAAAAGACCTCGACTTGTTTGATGCTGATGTCCACGCTTTGCAGGAATGTCTGCTTTATGCCGTCAAAGGCTTAGGCTCTCTGGCTGTACACAACCTGGCGCTGGGCGTTGAAGAGCGCGAACAATATCAATTCATGCACCAGGCCTTGAGTTTCACCCTGAACAAAGGCAACACCCTTGAAGATGTTTTGGCGCTATTACTTCGTTGTGGTGAATTGGGTCTGTCAGCCATGGGACAACTGGAAAAATCCAATAACGACAAATTCGGTCATCCCGTACCCACTACCGTTTATCTCGATACCTGGGACAGACCGGGGATTTTAGTTTCCGGGCATGATTTACAGGATCTGCAAGACCTGCTGGAACAAACCGCCGGCACAGGGGTGGATGTCTATACTCACGGAGAAGCCCTGTCTGCTCACGCTTATCCGGCGCTGAAAAAATACTTTAATCTGGTTGCCAACTACGGTGGCGCCTGGCAGGATCAAAAAACCCAGTTCCCCAAATTCAACGGGCCAGTTCTGGTGACGACAAACAGCATTCAACAACCGAAAAAAACCTACCAGGATAAGCTGTTCAGCACCGGCATGGTCGGTTGGCCGGGTGTTCCACATATCGCCGATCGCAAACCCGGTCAGCGTAAAGATTTCAGCGCGGTTATCGAACTGGCCAAACACAGCGCCGCGCCTGCGCCACTGACCGAAGGCACAACCACCACCGGTTACGGTCTTCAGGCATTGATGTCCTTAACTGACAAAATTACCACTGCCATACAGAGTGGTCAAATCAAACGACTTATCGTCATAGCCGGTACCGATGGTCGTCATAAAGAACGCCGCTATTACAGCCAACTGGCTGAAGCGCTGCCGGAAGATGCACTCATCATTACCGCAGGCGATACAAAATATCGTTTTTACCAACACAATTTCGGCCAAATCGACGGAATTCCGCGGTTGCTCGATGCAGGACAAAGTAACGACTTCTCTGCCATCATCAGCTTCCTGAAACAATTACAGAAAACACTGGGACTAAGCGCATTAAACGCCTTACCGGTTTCCTTCAACATCGCATGGTACGAACAAAAAACCATTCTGATGATGCTGGCGCTATTGGCATTGAACTTTAAAAATATTCGTATCGGACCAACACTACCGCCATTCTTTACGCCCAACATTCTGCAATTACTGGCCGATAAATACGCTTTAAAAGGCATTGACACGGTAGAGAACGATGTTGAATCATTAATGGCCGGAAACTGAGATGCCGCGCAATGCCTGAATCGCTAGCCGAACAAATTGATGCCCTGTTGCCGCAAACGCAATGCACTCAATGCGGATTTTCCGGCTGCAAGCCTTATGCCCAAGCCATCAGTGACGGCAGCGCCGATATTAACCAATGCCCACCGGGCGGCGCCGCAGGCATCAAAAAACTAGCGGCTTTACTCAAGGTAAAAGAAAAACCGCTCAACCCGGCATTCGGCAGCGAACAACCGAGAAAAATCGCCTTCATTATTGAACAAGACTGCATCGGCTGCACCAAATGTATTCCGCCTTGTCCGGTTGACGCAATCCTTGGCGCCAATAAACACATGCACACCATCATTACCGCCGAATGCACTGGTTGTGAACTGTGCGTTGCCCCCTGTCCGGTTGATTGCATTATCATGAAGGAAGCGGATACTCCCTGGAACCAGGCGGCTGCCGACCACGCCAGACAACGCTACCAAAATAAACAGCAACGCCTGCAACAGCAAGCACAGGAGAAAATCGAGCGTTTGCAAAAACAAAAACTGATGCTAGCAAAACTTAAAGGCAAAAAATAAGCCGACTTGCAGATTTTCCAGTATAATTGCCCACCTGTTCACCACGCGCCCTTAGCTCAGCTGGATAGAGCGCGGCCCTCCGGAGGCCGAGGCCAGAGGT